>CABUZD010000036.1 GCA_902495945.1 uncultured Collinsella sp. | reverse complement strand
TGGCCGAGCGTTGCGAGACCATCCTCGACCTGCAGACCACCGGCCTCAAGACCCGCCTTGCCCACACAGGCACCAAGGCTGCGGTCATCGGCCTTTCGGGTGGCTTGGACTCCACGCTGGCACTGCTTGTGACCGTGCGTGCCTTCGATGCACTGGGGCTGCCGCGCACAGGCATCACTGCCGTGTCCATGCCCGGCTTTGGCACGACGCATCGCACCAAGTCGAATGCCGAGTCGCTCGCCCGCGACCTGGGCGTGAGCTTCCGCGAGGTTTCGATCCACGCGGCTGTGGAGCAGCACTTCAGGGACATTGAGCACGATCCGGCCGTGCAGGACGTGACCTACGAGAACAGCCAGGCTCGCGAGCGCACGCAGATTCTGATGGATCTGGCCAACCAGGCCGGCGGTTTTGTCATCGGCACGGGCGACCTGTCGGAACTGGCGCTCGGCTGGGCTACCTATAACGGCGACCACATGAGCATGTACGCCGTCAACGCGAGCGTGCCCAAGACGCTCGTGCGCCATCTGGTGCGCTATGCCGCCGATGTCTTTGGCGGGCGCATTGCCGAGGTCCTGCTCGATATCCTCGATACGCCGGTGTCCCCCGAGCTTCTGCCGCCCACGGGCGACGGCGAGATTGCGCAGAAGACCGAGGATTTGGTGGGCCCGTACGAGCTACACGACTACTTCCTCTACTACCTGCTGCGTTTTGGCTTTGAGCCGGCCAAGATCTACCGCATGGCGCTCAAAAGCTTCGAGGGCGTCTACGACGCCAAGACCGTCCACACGTGGCTGCGTACGTTCTACCGTCGTTTCTTCGCCCAACAGTTTAAGCGCAGCTGCCTGCCCGATGGTCCCAAGGTGGGATCGGTGACGCTCAGCCCGCGCGGCGATTGGCGTATGCCGAGTGACGCCAGCTCGCGTCTGTGGCTTGCGCAGATCGACGCGCTCAATCCAGTCGACTAAGGTTGGCTAAATTGAACCAATACGGGGGTTGCAAGCGTTACACTTTTGCAATCTGATGGCCCGTATCGCGCGGCGCTCTTGTCGGAGCGCCGCGTTTTTATATCGAAAGGTGGCACCATGCAGGCATCGCAGCGTCTCGACCGCTTTGGCGCGGAGGTCTTCGCTTCGCTCAACAACAAGCTTCTCGCGCTGAAGGCTCAGGGCAAGACCATTTACAACATGAGCGTGGGCACGCCCGACTTTAAGCCGTACGACCACGTGGTCGAGGCGCTCACGCAGGCGGCCCAAGATCCCGAGATGTGGAAGTATGCCCTGCGCGACCTGCCCGAACTCAAGCAAGCCGTGTGCGATTACTATGAGCGTCGCTTTGGCGTTTCGGGCATTACGCCGTCTATGGTGCAGTCGTGCAACGGCACGCAGGAGGGCGTGGGTCATTTGGGCCTGGCCCTGCTCGATCCGGGTGACACCATTCTGGTTCCCGATCCGTGCTACCCGGTCTTTGAGGCAGGTGCCAAGATCGCCGATGCCAAGCTCGAATACTATCCGCTGGTTGCCGAGCATAATTACCTGCCCTATGTGGCGGGTATCGATCCCGAGGTGGCCGATCGTGCCAAGTATATGATCGTGTCGCTGCCCGCGAACCCGGTCGGCTCGGTGGGCACGCCCGAGGTCTACGAGGAGATCATCGCTTTCGCCCGCGAGCACGACCTGCTCATCGTCCATGACAACGCGTACTCCGACATCGTGTTTGACGGTGAGCCGGGTGGCAGCTTCTTGCAGTATCCCGGCGCGCTCGAGGTGGGCGTGGAGTTCTTCTCGCTCTCCAAGTCGTTTAACGTCACCGGTGCGCGTATCGGCTTTTTGGTCGGCCGCGAGGACGTGGTCTCTGCCTTTGCCAAGCTGCGCGGCCAGATTGACTTTGGCATGTTCTTCCCGATCCAGAAGGCTGCTATCGCCTGCCTGAACGGTCCGCGCGATGAGGTCGAGGCGCAGCGTCTGAAGTACCAGGAGCGCCGCGATGCCCTGTGCGACGGTCTCGAGGGTCTGGGCTGGGAGCGTCCTAACGCGCATGGATCTATGTTTGTATGGGCCAAGCTTCCCGGTGGTCGCACCGATTCCATGGCGTTTTGCGAGGAGCTTATGGAGAAGGCCGGCGTTGTGGTGACGCCGGGCGCGAGCTTTGGCCCTTCGGGCGAGGGGCACGTGCGCATGGCGCTGGTCCTGCCGCCCGATCAGATCGCTTTGGCTGTCGAGGCCATTCGCGAGGCAGGCCTGTATTAGAAACCTATTTCGACTCGTCAATAGCTCGAAACCGATTTCGTGCAGTTATTTTACGAATTCTGCAAACAATTTCGGTAAACGGTCGATTTTTGGCTGCGAATAGGAGCATAATCAAAGTCCCGATTGGATGTATTGGGATTACGGCAAGCCGCTCGGGTCGTTCCCGGGCGGCTTGTTTGTGGAGAGAGATGGGAGTTTCTAATGGTTAACGAGAAGAAGGTCGCTATTGTCGGCTGCGGTTTCGTCGGTTCGTCTTCGGCGTTCGCGCTGATGCAGAGCGGTCTGTTCTCCGAGATGGTCCTCATCGATGTGGACAAGAACCGCGCCGAGGGTGAGGCCTTGGATATCGCGCACGGCATGACGTTTGCCGAACCGATGAAGATCTATGCCGGCGATTATTCCGATGTCGCCGACGCCGCCATGATCGTCGTCACCGCTGGCGCTGCCCAGAAGCCCGGTGAGACCCGCCTGGACCTGGTCAACAAGAACGTCAACATCTTTAAGTCCATTATCCCCGAGATTAAGAAGTCCGGCTTCGACGGCATTTTGCTAATCGTCTCCAACCCGGTTGATGTTCTGACCTATGCTGCCATCAAGATGTCCGGCCTGCCCGAGGGCCATGTCATCGGCTCCGGCACCGTGCTCGACACTGGCCGTCTGCAGCAGATGCTTGGTGCCCACGTCGAGGTTGACCCGCGCGATGTCCAGGCCTATGTCATGGGCGAGCACGGCGACTCCGAGTTTGTTGCTTGGTCCAGCGCTCAGGTTGCTGGCGTTCCGCTGAACACCTTCTGCGAGCTTCACGGCCACCTGGAGCATGAGACCGCCGAGAAGCGCATCGCCGAGGACGTCAAGAACTCCGCCTACACCATCATCGAGAAGAAGCACGCCACCTACTACGGCGTCGCCATGGCCGTTAAGCGCATCTGCACTGCCGTCATGCGCGATGAGCAGACCGTTCTGCCTGTCTCCTCGCTCATGGTGGGCGAGTACGGCCTGTCCGATCTGGCCATTTCCATGCCGACGGTTGTTGGCCGCGACGGCGTCGTCTGCCGCGTTCCCGTGCCGCTGAACGATGACGAGCAGCATGAGCTCACCGCCTCCGCAAAGGCCCTCAAGGACATCATCGACAGCGTCGACTTCTCCTGCTAAATCAAGCTCTTTTGGGCAACAGGCTACAATGAAAGGCGTCCGGGCCACACGGTCCGGGCGCCTTTTTGGTGCGAGGGGGTCAGGTTACTTTGCACCACCCCAATGCACCATAGTTGATGGGAGGGCCATGTCGGATTCGCCTAATTTTTTGACCTATGCCCAGACGGCGTTTGATCCGTTTGAGGAACGGCCGTTCTGCGCGGTGGATAGCCTGGTCTTTGCGTGGTTGTCCTATTTGCGTTTGCCGGGTGATATGGCGGAGCTGACGAACTGGCAGGGCCTAGACGTACGCGAGCTGCTGCGCGCCGAGTGCTACCAAGACATGATTGGCGACCTGTGGGATCCGGAGGGGAGCCGTGCCCTGTTGGAGGCTGTGGCAGCAAGCCCTCGCTACCGTGGCGTTCGTGTTTGCGGATATCGCCGGGAATCTGCGCGAGAGCCTGCCCGTGATGCTCCAGGCTGCGCAAGGCTTTGACAAGGATACGCGACGCTTTGTCTCGCAGACTATCGTTGCGATTCTTAAGTGTGCGCTTCTGCCCAAACGTCCCCAGATCGACATGCCCGCTGCCGGCAAGAGCTTGGCAGAACAGCTCGAGGCTTGGCAGTCCGAGCTCCTGCGCTAACCATTGGTGCAGAGCAACCTGTCCCCGATGCACCAATCTTCGATATGCTTGGGGCGGGCTCGACCGCTATACTGATTCGTGCCGAAATCGATCTAGAACGGAATGCCGTATATGAAAATCAATCACGCGATTCTGCATATCCTGGACTTTGACTCTGCCGTCAACGTTATGAGCCAGCGCGAGCTCGATATCGAAAGTCGTACCGTGCGCAATTTCGTAACCACGCATCTGCGCCGCGCACGCACCTCGGCCGACAATAAACGCGCCACGTTTGCCGAGAACTCTGCGTTCGGCGGCGAGCTCAAGGGCTATTTCTTTGGCGAGCGCGAATTCGTGGACCTGTCGCAGCAGATTGCGGAGTTTATCTCCTCCGAGCTCACCAAAGCCGAGAAAGCCGAGTCCACCGACGTACTCGTGGCTGATTTTGACGACGATGAGGATGCCCGCTGGTTTGCCGTGATGCTGCTGGGCTCCAAGCAGGCCTTTATGCACGAAGTGGGCCGCGAGGAGGGGGAGGTGCGCAATGACATCGCGCGCCACTACGCTATTCTGCCAAACCCCTCGCAAAAGGTGCCAAGCTATGCCATCGTGCGCGCGAGCACCATGGAGATTGGGTACGTGGACAAGAAACGCAAGATTGCCGGCGAGGACCGTATGCTTATTCCCGATGGCCTGCTGCAGTGCGACACGGGCGTGTCGGGCAAGGAGGTCATCGACACCGTGACGCGTGTGGTTGAGGAAGTCGCCGAGGAGCACGGTGCCAACACGGCTGTAGCACTCGCCAAGGTTAAGGCTGCTGTTGCCGAGAAAGTTGAGGATGACGAGGAACTGCCCCCTTGGGATATCGTCGATGAGGTCTTTGAGGACGAGCCGGTCATCAAGGAAAGCGTGCGCGCGGCACTGACCGAGGAGAAAGTTCCCGAGCGCGTTCCCGTGGAGCGCAAGCAAGTTGAGCGCGCGGCGGTGCGCAATCATAAGATCCGTACCGATACGGGTATCGAGATCAGCTTCCCGGCCGAGATGGGTTCGAACTCCGAGTACATCGAGTTTGTCAACGAGCCCAACGGCCTCATCTCCATCGAGCTCAAGAATATCGGCAGCATCGAGAATCGATAGGGCTTTTTTCTTTCGAATAAAAGTCTGGATTATATTTTGAAGTATACTTTGAAATATAATCCAGATTATTTTTTGGAGGTCAAAATGTCCCCACTTGTTCTGGAAAAACCGGTGTTTACAAAAGACCAAGTTGTTTCGGCTACCGAAGCAAGCAAGTCTTTATCTGCCATTCGTAAACGCGCAAAACGCGCACCACAGTTCATTGCCGATCATAACGATATCGATACCGTGATTATCGACTATGCCGCCTATGAGGAAATGTACGGTGCGCTGCAGTATCTGCACGAACTTGAGATAAATCGCATCGCTGCGGATCGAGTCAAGCATGGTCCGCATGAATTTGTTCCGTTTGAGGACGCCCTAACTACCGAGGAGCTCGCGGAGTTTGAATCGATGGATCCGGACGTGATCCCCGATGAGGATCTTTTCGAATGAGTGGGCATTTTGTCGTCGGCTTTTTGAATCGAGACGTCGAGAAGGAATATCAAAAACTAGATGGCTCTCAGCGAAGACTCGTGCGTATTGCAGTCGCGAAATTAAAGACGCGCGCTGATGAAATTGGAACGCCGCTTCACGGTGAGCTTGCCGGCTGCAAAAAGATCAAATGGCGGAATGCAGGACTCCGAATGGTTTTTCGAATCCGGGAGGACGGAACGGTTGAGATTGCCGAGATCGTGGCAATAGGGCGGCGCGACCGTTCCGAGGTCTATAAGACGGCCGCAGGACGCCTGTCAAAGCGACCCGCCATGGTTGAATACGACGGAACCCTGAGATGATGAAGGCCGAAGCCCCGATGGTGCTTCGGCCTTTTTTGTTTTCGGCTTGGTTGCTGACATTGCGCCGCAGGTTGAGCATACGTCAGCGAAAACGCCCCTAGGCGAGCAAGGTGACGTGAAAGAGGAGGGAAGCGTACTTCGGTACGCGACCGACGATTGAACGTCAGATTGCCGCTTAGGGGCGTTTGCAGCGTCGAGCCGTTACGCGGTTTGGCAAAACCGCGTAACTTCTACAGCTGACGTAAGCCCTCTTCTAGGCCGGTCTTGCTGTCGGTCTTCTCGTCGCGCATCTTGATGACGCGGGCGGGGACACCGGCCACGACGGCGCCGGCGGGGACGTCCTCGACGCACACGGCGCCGGCGGCAACGACAGCGCCCTTGCCCACGCGCACGCCTTCCAGGACCACGGCGTTTGCGCCGATCATGACATCGTCCTCGATGATGACGGGCGTGGCGCTGGCGGGCTCCACAACGCCTGCCAGCACGGTGCCGGCGCCGATGTGGCAGTTCTTGCCCACGGTGGCGCGACCGCCCAGCACGGCGCCCATATCGATCATGGAGCCTTCGCCAATGAAGGAGCCGATGTTGATGATGGCGCCCATCATGATGACGGCACGGTCGCCGATCTCGACGCGGTCGCGGATGATCGCGCCCGGCTCGATGCGGGCGTTGATGCCCTTAAGGTCGAGCATGGGCACGGCGGAGTTGCGGCAATCGTTTTCAACGTCGTAGTAATCGATGGAATCGGCATTGGCATCGAGGATGGCCTTAAGCTCATCCCAGTCGCCAAAGACGGTCTTGCCACGACGACCGCCGTAGACATGTGCGTTGCCCCAGGCAACCTTCATGCCCGGCTTCTCGCGCACGTACAGCTTGACGGGCGTCTTTTTGGGCGCGGTGGCGATGTAGTTGATAATCTCCTGTGCATCCATCTCGGCTGCGTTGCTCATTTGCTATCTCTCCTTTGGGTGGATTCGGTTGATACCCGGTTAGGCAAACATGACCTGGTCGAACGTATAGAAGCCGGGTTCGCGGGTGACGAGCTTCTGCGCGGCTGCCAAGGCGCCGTTGACAAAGATCTGACGGCTCGTGGCGCGGTGGGTGAGCGTGACCTCCTCGTCCTGGCCAAAGAAACTAACCTCGTGCACGCCGGCGACGGTGCCGCCGCGCAGCGAGTGCATTCCGATCTCCTTGGGGCAACGCGCGCCGCACATGCCCTCGCGGCCATAGACGGGGTGGTAGCCTGCCTCGGGTTCAGCTTCGACGACGGCGTCGAGCAGTAGGTTGGCGGTGCCGCTCGGGGCGTCGACCTTTTGGTTGTGGTGCGTCTCGACGATCTCGCAGTCAAAGCCGGGCAGCTCGCGTGTGGCCTGGGCCACTAGATGACGCAGGGCTGCGATGCCGATGGAGTAATTGCCCGAGTGCATAACGCGGGTGTTCTGGCCCAGCTCACGCAGGCGGTCCATCTGCTCAGGTGAATAGCCCGTGGTGCCGGAAACGAGTGCGGCGCCCGTGCGCTCGACATAGGCGACGACGGCATCGAGGGTCACGACGTTCGAGAAGTCGATAATCACATCGGCAGCCGGTGCGTTCTCGAGCTCGCTCAAATCGAAGCCAATCTGGGCCACGATATCAAAAACGGGCTGACCGGCGGCGTCGACAATGCCCTCGGCGGTAGTGCGGATGAGCGAGCCCATGCGGCCCGTTCCCATAATGACGGTCTTAATCAAGCAGACCAGCTCCCTTCAGAGCATCGGTAAGTGCAGCGCGCGTGTCGTTGGCCATGGGGCACAGCGGCATGCGGTAGTTTGCCTCGATCATACCCATCTGAGCGAGCGCTTCCTTAACGGGGATGGGGTTGACCTCACTAAAGAGGGCGTTGATGAGCGGCTGACCGGCAATCTGGATATCGCGGGCGCGCTCCACGTCGCCGTCCAGATAAGCGCGGCACATGTCGTGCACGAGCTGCGGCTGAACATCGGCCCACACGCTGATGGTGCCCGAGGCGCCCAGGCTCATGAGCGGCACGGTGAGGGCATCCTCACCCGAGTACATGCGGAAGTCGTCGGACAGCAGGTGGGCGATCTTGGCCGCGTAGGCGACGTCGCCCGAGGCTTCCTTAATACCCATGATGTTGGGGTGCGCGGCCAAGCGCTCTACGTTACGCTCGCTGATGCCGCAGCCACAGCGGCCGGGGATGTTGTACAGGATGCAGGGGATGTCCACGGCATCGGCGACGGTCTTAAAGTGCTGATAGATACCCTCTTCATTGGACTTGTTGTAGTAGGGGGTAATGAGCAACAGGCCGTCGGCGCCCAGGCCCTGATAGGTGAGCGACTTGGTGAGCATGGTCTGCGTGGAGTTGGAGCCCGAGCCGGCGATGACGGGGACGCGTCCTGCAACATGCTTGACCACGGCGGCGACGACGGAGTTGTCCTCGTCATCGGTCATCGTGGCGCTCTCGCCGGTGGTGCCCAGGGTGAGAATGGCGTCGGTGCCATTTTGCAAGTGGAAATCGATAAGGCGCTCGAGCGCGTCAAAGTCGACACTGCCGTCCTTTTTAAACGGCGTAACCAGGGCGACGATTGAGCCCTCGAGGTTGCGGATGTCCATGTTCTTCTCCTTCGCCTCCGCGATCTGGATGCGTTTGTTCCATTGAGCTGCGACTGCCAGGCGCTCGTCTTCGGCGCGACGGCGGGCACTTTCGGCGCGCGACTTGGCCAGCAGCTCTCGGCCGCACGGCAGCACGTCGAGCGTGGCAAAGTAATCGCCCGGGCGCTCGGCGCGGCGGATGAGGTCGGCCGCGCCATCGGGGCGCAGCAGGACCTCGGCCGAGCGCAGCCGTCCGTTGTAGTTGTAGCCCATGGAGTAGCCATGCGCACCGGTATCGTGGATTACAAGCAGGTCACCCATGTCGATATGCGGCAGCTTGCGATCGATAGCGAACTTGTCGTTGTTCTCGCATAGGTTGCCCGTGATGTCATAGGTGTTCGTGACGGGCGCCGTGGCCTTGTCGGCGCCGCCCGGCTGACCCATCACCGTAATGTGGTGGTAGGCGCCATACATGGCAGGGCGAATCAAATCGACGGCGCTTGCATCGACACCGATATAGTCCTTGTAGATCTGCTTCTCGTGGATAGCCTTGGTGAACAGGCAGCGGTAGGGACCCTTCATAAAGCGGCCCATCTCAGTGCAGATGGCCACATCGCCCATGCCGGCGGGAACCAGGATCTCGTCGTATGCCGCGTGTACTCCCTCGCCGATGGCGCGAATGTCGTTGGCCTGCTGCTCGGGCAGGTAGGGGATGCCGACGCCGCCGGACAGATTGATGAAGACGACGTGTGCGCCGGTCTCGCGCTCCAGGCGTACGGCAAGCTCAAAGAGGATGCGCGCGAGCTTGGGGTAGTAGTCGTTGGTGACGGTGTTGCTGGCAAGGAATGCGTGGATGCCAAAGTCCTCGGCACCCTTGGCCTTGAGCATGCGGAAGGCCTCGAAGAGCTGCTCGGTGGTCATGCCATATTTGGAGTCGCCCGGGTTGTCCATGATGCCGTTGGAGAGCTGGAACAGGCCGCCTGGATTAAAGCGGCAGCTGACCGTCTTGGGGATGGGCCCCGCAACACGCTCAAAGAACTCAATGTGGCTGATGTCGTCAAAGTTGACGATGGCACCCAGCTTGTCGGCGAGCTCAAAGTCGGCATACGGCGTGTCGTAGGACGAGAACATGAAGTAGTGTCCCGTGATACCCAGTGAGCGGGCGATCATGAGTTCGGTATAGCTCGAGCAATCGCAGCCGCAGCCGTATTCGTTGAGAATGGAGATGAGCGCCGGGTTGGGGTTGGCCTTGACGGCAAAGTATTCCTTAAAGCCCGGGTTCCATGCAAAGGCGTCGCGCACTTCTTGTATGTTGCGGCGGATGCCCGCCTCGTCGTATAGATGAAACGGCGTGGGGAACTGCTCGACGATATGCTCGAGTGTCTCCTTGTCCACAAACGGCTGCTTGGCCGCATATGCCTCGTTGGGGGTCAATGCCATGTCCCGTAAACCTCGCTATCCAGACGGCGCCATCTGCGCATCGAATCCGCATAGCGTGGACCCAATGTCCGGATAGCGCTCCCGCATTGCTGCAGACAGTCCTGTGGGTGTTTCCCACAGGCCCACCAGGTTGTTCGTGCCCGAAAAGCCCAGTTCGGCGGGTTTCGCCTCCCCACGGGGTCAAAGCCTGCCGGCTCGCCCGCGGTTCTTCGTGCCCGCGCCTCTATCAAGTGGTAACGACCCTACCACGTTGCACTTTACCAAACAAGAGTATTTGTATATAACGTTTAAAAAATGCAGGGATATGCTGGAAACATGTGCGCCACAATCCTGTATCACAATAAGTTGCAACAGATGTGCCTCACGAAGGGATCCTCTATGACCGAGCTCCAAGAACTCCGTCGCTATCGCCGCGATCTCCATCGCATTCCGGAGCTCGATTTCGATCTTCCGCAAACCATTGCCTATATCGAGGGCGTGCTGGCACCGCTCACCTGCGAAGTGACCCGTCCGTGCCCCAGCTGCGTCTGTGCTTTCTTCGACGCCGGCGTTGATGCCGCGCATGCCACGGCGATTCGCGCCGATATGGATGCGCTGCCCATCGCGGAGGCGACGGGAGCGGCCTTTGCCTCAACCCATCCCGGCAAGATGCACGCTTGCGGACATGACGGACACATGGCCATGGCGCTTGCCGCCGCGACGTATGTCGACCGTACGATTCGCGAGCAGCCGGGCGCCATGAGGCGCAACGTTCTCTTTGTGTTCCAGCCGGCCGAGGAAACGACCGGTGGTGCCAAGACGGTATGTGAGAGCGGTGTGTTCGAGCGCTATGGGGTGGATCGCATCTTCGGCTTCCACGTGTGGCCCGATCTGCCCGCCGGCACGTTGGCGAGCTGCTCCGGTCCGCTGCTGGCGCGTTCGAGCGAGACGCATATCCATATTCACGGTACGAGCATCCACATCGCTAAGACCTATGGTGTGCCGGTCGAGGAGTCGCACGATGCGGCGCTGGCGGCTGCCAAGTTCTTGGTTGCCGAGCGCGAACTGATGGATGAGCTGGGTGCCGATGAGCCCTGCATTGGCAAGTTCGGCCTGCTGCAGGCGGGCACCGTCTGCAATGCGGTGGCGGGGGAGGCCCATGTTGCCGGCAGCCTGCGTGTGTTTACGGACGACATGTTCGACCGTGCGCGTGAGGGTGTGCGCCGCGTGCTTGATGAGGCATGCGCCGCAACGGGCTGCACATATGACCTCGATTTTGCCGAGGGCTATCCGCCGGTCGACAACGACCCCGAGCTGTTTGCCAACATCATGCCTGCCTTGCCCGGGTTGCAGCTCGTTGATGAACCGCTGCTAATTGCCGAGGACTTCGCCTTCTATCAGCGCCATCTGCCAGGTGTGTTCTTCCTGCTGGGCGCGGGCGTTCCTGTCAGTCAGGATAATCCGAGCGACGCCGAGGGCTGCCCCGCCTATGCCACGAGTGCCCTGCATACGGATACCATGCTCTTTGACGAGGAAATCCTACTCAAGGGCCTCGATGTCTACAAACGATTGCTTTTGCTTGGTTAATCGACGCGGACGCATGTTCTCGAAAATACGAACAGATGTACGGTATAATAGAGATGTAAGTCTATAGAAACGTTTGACGTTATTAACGTAAGGCGATACTATGATTGCATCGTACAAAGATGAGGATACCGAACGTTTTGCGATGGGTGTGCGGGTCAGGAGGTTCGTACCCTTTGAGCGCGTCGCATTGAGGAAGATTCGTCAACTGCAGGTTTGTGCTTCACTTGATGATCTTCGCGTGCCTCCGGGCAACCGCCTGGAAGCTTTGAAGGGCGATCGCGCCGGCCAATATAGTATCCGAGTTAATGATCGCTATCGGGTCTGTTTTGAGTGGAGACAGGGGATGGCTTGGAATGTCGAAATCGTCGATTATCACAAGTGATGAGACTGCGCCCGATTTGCTGTCGCCGGTGACTCCTGGTGAGCTTCTCAAAGAGGAATTTCTTGTCCCTATGGGCATTTCTCAATATCGCCTTGCTAAGGAGACCGGGATTCCGGCTCAACGCATTGGGCAGATTATCTTGGGAAGGCGTCGTGTGACGGCCGACACCGACCTTCGCCTTTGCCGCTACTTTGGCCTGACGGATGGTTATTGGCTGCGCGCCCAGATAGCGTTTGATCTCGAGGCGGAGAAGAGACACATCGAACCGGAACTGGACAAGATCGTTCCTGTCCAGCAGGTTATCGCATTGTAGCGTTCAAAGATGTTGAGGTTGGAGTGACGATGGGGCGACGCCGACAATCTGCCGTTTATAGTCCCGGTGGGTGTGGATGCGGCTTGTTGTTGCTTCCGGTTATTGCTGTGAGCATTGGCGTTATGTTTGCGCTTGCCGGGTTGGCAGCAGCGGCACTCGTGTTGCTGATCGTGGCCATTGGCGTGACGATTTGGCTTTGTCGCAATCGCGAGCAACGCCGTGCCGACGGTAAAACCAATGTCGGCTTGGTCGTCTTCCTGATTATTGCGTACCCGCTGAGTGTCAGCTACCTGGTGTTTTTTGTCCTGTTGATGATCAGTGCCTTTACTGGGGAATCCGTCACGGTGGGTTGATGCGCTGCCAGCAGACGGTCGCGCAAAGTGCGTTTGCTCGGCGTTTGGATAACCGCATTGGCCGTTTACCGCAACCTTAGCTCTCAGCTAATGAATTCAAGTTTAATCCTTCCTACGATGTGCTGTGTGCCGGCACGGTAGCCGGATCGTAGGAAGGATGAATAATGGCAAAAGAGGGAAAGAAGCCGATCGGCAAGATTGTCCTAGGCATCATCGTGGTGCTGGTTATTGTCGGTGCCGTGGGCTCTATGGGCGGCAACTCAACCGATTCGTCTGCGAGCGATTCGGCAAAACCTGCCGAGACGACACAGCAGGCTGAGGAGCAAAAAGAACCGCAAGAACCGTATACCATTGCTGACGAGGCTGAAGACACTTCCAATCAGTTTACCTATAAGATCACGGGTACGCTGACCAATAACACGGACAAGGAAAAGAGCTACATTCAGATTGAATATGTTCTGTATGATGCCGATGGCAATCAGGTTGGAACGGCTCTTGCAAACACCAATCATTTGAAGGCGGGCGGCTCCTGGAAGTTCGAGGCACTGGGCACGGTGTCTCCCGACCAGGTTGCTAGCTGGGAGCGTTCGGACGTAAGCGGTTTCTAGC
>CABUZD010000035.1 GCA_902495945.1 uncultured Collinsella sp. | reverse complement strand
TGTCCGCCGATATGTAGCCACCATTGAGGTAGCGCGAGACGGCGGCGCTCGAAACGCCCGCCAACTCGGCCACATCTTTCATCTTTACCACGAGCACCCCTTTTGCTGAAATCGCTTTCACCATAATACCCAACCCTCGTCGGCAAATTGAGTAAATAGAGGCCTGCCTGGTGGAGCAAACGTCAGCGAGCGGACAGCTACCGTGGCGAGGTGCCGCGAAAGAGGAGCGAAGCGTACTTTATGTACGCGAGCGACGGTTTGAGCGGCAGATCGTCCGGCAGATGCCCGCGCAGCGTCGAGCGGTCCAACGTTTGTTAAAACGCCGGACCAATACTAGCCGTGGTACTCGCCGTTGTATTGGATGAGGGTCAGGTCCTCTACCCCATCGAGCGCGCGAATGGCGTCGGCATACGGCATATCCACACCGTCCGAGAATACCTCGACGGCCATCTCAACTTTGTCGCCGCGCATCGTCTTGGACTTGACGGTGAACTTGGTGCGCCCAAATGCACGCACGATATCATCACCGGTAGTCTGGCCAGTATAGTGAATGACCATCATGTACACGCGCGCCTTGTCCTGGTGGGTCGCAAAGCCGGCGATCATCGCCACGATGACCACCGCCGTGAGCCCCACGAGCGCATACATGCCGGCGCCCGCCGTAATGCCCGTGGTAATGGACCAAAACAGATACAGCAGGTCGAGCGGGTCCTTAACCGCCGTACGGTAGCGGACGATAGACAGAGCACCGACCATACCGAGCGAGATGACCACGTTGGTCGAGATCGCGAGCGTGACCATGCAGGTAAGCACGCACATGCCCACAAGCGTCACGGCAAAACTGCGCGAATACACCACGCCGGTAAAAAAGCGCTTGTACACGTAATAGATCAGGATGCCCATGGCGAGCGCCACGAGCAGCGACAGACCGATCTTGGCAGGGTCGACCTGGCCAAACGCCTCCAAAACGGAGTTCTTAAAAAAGTCCCTGGTGCTCATGGTCTAAATATCCCCTCGGTTCTCAAAATCCGATTCCCAGTAATTAAATCCGCGCAGGTAGGCAGTCTTTTCGTAACACAGGCAGTACTTGGAGACCGCCGTAAGCTCGGCCGCGCCCGGCGGCACCATATCGCGCACCAGCTGCGGGCAAAACTCCGTAAACTTGACCTCCATCACCAGCTTGTCGGGCTCCAGGACCGGCAGCGCGGGCAGCGTCACGTCAAAGATATCGAAGCTTCCCACCGCGGCACGCACGTTCATGTCAAACGTAATACGCACGGTGCCCTCATCCATCACCCACGGCTCGCGCTCGTAGTCCACGATGGTCCGTGGGCGCATCATGTTGCAGATGCACTCGATGTAGAACTCGCGACAGAGCGGATAGGGACTCCTTAGCAAAAAGCCGTAGTCGCCAGCCAGAATCTGCTCAAACTCGCCGCGCGTGAGCGGCGCGTCCTCCTTGTAGATCCAGCTGCCGTACTTCTTTTTGCGCTCGAGCTTAATCGCCTTGTCGCTGCCGTTATAGATGCGAACGCGATACTTTTTGCGCATGAGAATGCCGGTGTCTTTTTCCTCGTAGGCCGAGTTGCAGTAGTCGTCAAAATACAGGCTGCGAATAGTGTAACCGCCCGCCCGCGCATGCTTGTCCAGCTTAAACACCGGCGCCATGCGACAGGCAAGCGCGGCGTGTTCGCCCTCGTTAATGAGATATTTGAGCTCGTGGCGGTAACGCTCCTGCGTGGTACGCACAGGCGGGGCCGCCAAGCGCTCAAGCAGCGCGCTAGCCCTCCTCATACGTGTCCTCCACGACCTTACCGCCGTCTTGCACGTAAAAACACTTCATGCCGTAGTGCTTGCCGTCGTCGGTCACATAGTAGTCAAACGCATCTTGCGTATAGCCGTCGGAGTTGTTGGCACGCACGCGCACAAAATACTGGCCGGCATCGGGCGCATCGCAGGTCACCTCGGGAAGCAGCACGTCCTCGGCCTTAAAGACCACATCGCCAATAGCATAGTCGCGCGCAAGCTCCACGGTGTAGCGAATGTCGCGCGCCTCAAAGTCGTAGGACGCATCCCAATTAATACGAAGCTTACCGTTATCGATCTGCGGCACGCCGATGTAGAACGGCATGGGCTTTTTAAAGCTTTCGCAGTAGCTCTTATAGTTCTCCTCGATCTCGGAGGGAATCGCCGCGGCGATCTGCTCGTATTGGTCCTTGGTCACGGGCAGGTTATCGATATCGGGGGCGGCAAAGACGAGCGACTCGGTCACCTCGCGATAGTGCTTGATCATCTTTGTCAGGCGCGCCTCGGTCAAATACGAGCGCAGGTCCTTGACGGCGCGGTCGAGCTTACTGCGGAACGACTTGCTTCGCAACGCGCGGTTAAACAGCACGTTACCCCAGTAGTTGCTTGCGCCGCGCTCCCAGCTCGCGTAGTCCGAAAACCCGGTAAGAGAAAGCTCCAGCTTACGCAGCATGCCGTCGTTATCCCAATCCAGGATATACCAGACCTTGGAGTTAAGCGGGCTGTACAGATAGCAGTTACGGTTCTGCGTATCGCAGTTGCCCGTCAGGATCTGAAACGCCAACCAATAGACCAGGTTCTCGGTATCAAAGTAGGTGTCGAGCACGTCATCGATCTTTTGCGATTCGTCGTTGAGCGCATCGAGCATCTCGATGAGCTTGGTGTGGTCCGTATCGCCCTTAATCTCGAGCATGCCTTCAAAGCTTGCCTGGTTGTAGTCGGGATCATCGGCAAGCTTAATGGTGTCCTCGTAGCGATGGAAATCAAAGCTGTTCACCTTGTACAGGCGCCCGCTCTTATCTAGGCCATGTGCCTTAAGCGCCGTCTTGTTGAGCTGTTCCACCTGCGTAAACAGGCCGTAGTCCTCAAAGGTATCGTTTGACTTTTCGGTCTGGTCGCACACCCACAGATGCACAAACTGCGTGCGCAGGCCCATCATCTGGGGAATCCCGCGGATAAGGTCATAGGCCATCTTGTTGCGAAAACGCATACCCTCGCCCATGTGCTTGTTGAGCGCAATCGCACGCTGCTGGCGCCAGGTACCTTTTCCTTTTTTGAGCTCCACCTTGTAGTTCTTCTGAGTATAACCGCTCGACGTCTGGCCACGCACCTGCACGGTGGCATTGGGCGCTTCCTCGCCATAGCCAACCTCGCCGGCAACTGGGCCCTCTTCGTCGCCCGGCTGCAGCAGGCCCATAACCTGATAGCGCGTCACACCCATGTCGGCATAGTCATACACCGAGTACGCGTTGATCTCTGCCCAGCTGTGGTCGGTGTTCTCGGAGCTGTTGCCGCGCGAGACCGTCAGGTACATGGTCACAATGCCCGAGTCGTCGTAGACCTCGTACAGCTCGTCCTTATCGCGCAGGTGCTTGGTGCCGTCCGAGGACTCGGCCTTTTTAATCTTGTCCTGCTTTTTGACCTTTTTAGTCGAGGATTCGTCCTGAGACGAGCAGCCCGAAAGCAACAGCGCGCCGGCAGCCGCCTCTATCAGGCAGCGGCGAGACAGCAACTTATCGATCATCAGAACCTCCCCAATGTTTTTGGAACAGGCGAACCACCATACGTTCAAACGCACTGCGCGGATCACCGCCCACGCGCTTGTCCTCGTAGCGTTGCTCAACACGGTCGAGCACCCGGCCAAGTTCGGTAAACCAGCCCGTCTTGTCAGTAGCCACAATGGGCTGCTGGCTCAGGATACGATACGGCAAGTTGGCGGTATAGGTATCGAGCCGCAGCAGCGCCACGATAAAAAACACCGCTGCACCCAACAAAAAGCCAAAGCCGTAAAACTGCTGCGGTAAGAGCAGAGAAACGGCAGTCGCCAGCCCGGCCACACCGGCAAACAGCCCCGAGGCCAGCACAGCCCCCTTGTAGTCGGTAAAGTACAGCAAGATGAGCAACACCGTATTGCCCACGGCATACAAGCCGTAGCCCACGCACAACGTGCGGAAATACCCGTGCATAAGGTTGTTAAAGCCCAACGGTAGGACCGACAGCACCGTGGTCTCGAGCGAGATGACCGCCGCCGTCACAAACAGCTGCTTGAGCGCACAAAAACGCAGTTCTCGGTTGAGCGTGGCAAGCATTTCCTCCTCGGCCACCACAATGTCGCCCACCACGCCACCGTCGTTGAACAGGCTGTAGTAGTCGCGGTAGCGCGGATAAAAGTTGACCTCGACCGAGACCACAAAGTTGACGGACGTGACCAGGATCGTCAAAAACGCGATGAGCGCCGGCACATCGTGGTAGGGCGCACCATAAAACAAGCCCTTGACCTGCACACCAATGGGACCGGCCCATATTATCACCAAGTGCGCAAAGAGGCCCAGGTTGGTAAACAAGCCCGTGAGCGCCAACGGCATAAACTGATCAAGCCACCGTAAATAGAGCCAGGGGCTGCGATCGCTCTGCGGAAAATACCGGTACAGCAGCACCACGTCCCAGGCGAGCATGACGCCGTAGCCCAGGGCAATTGACGCCAACAGGCCCTCGACCGGCGGCAGCCCCAGTGCCAGCGCGGCCAGGGCGCACAAGCACGCCACGCCAATGGCGGCCGCAAAGCTGCACAGAATGCCACGGTAATCCTTGATGGCCGTGAGGTAGCTCATGCCGTTCCAGTTGACAATCATAATGTTGAACAGCCACAGGCACAGCAGACCCTGCAGCAGTGTGACGCCCGAGAACAGCAGAAAGACACCGTAGAGCACCGTGCCCGCAACGAGCATGATAGCGTTGGAGCCCCAAAACGAAGGCAGAATCTCGTCCTCGCGCTCGGCAAACAGCATATCGGCCAAAAAGCGCGTGACCGGCATAGAGAAAAAACTCGTGAGCAAAAGCGAGGCCAGCAGTGTGTAGGTCACCATACACACCAGCAGATCCTGGTTGGCACGGCCCACACCCCACAGACCGCACAGCACCAAGATACCCACCTGGAGTAGCACGCCCAACAGCATGGGACCCGTGCACACAATGCCGGCGTAGCCGTAAGCGCGCATCGTGGCAAACAGGCCCTTGCGCCTAAACAGGCGCTTGAGCTCAAAACCAATTCCGGCCACCGGCTACTCCCCCTCTCTGGGCAGGTCAAACGCTTGCGCCGTCTCGTCATACAGGGTGCGATAGTTGGCGAGCATCTGCTCGTGCAAGAAGTACGTGGCAACGCGACGCTGGCCGCGCTCCCCCATCTCAATGCGACGGGCGCGGCTCACGCACATGCGCTCCATGGCATCGGCCAAGCCCTTGCGATACATGGGCGGCGTCACAAAACCCGCCACGCCAAAGTCGTCACCCGGGGCGCCTTCGAGCAGCTCACGGCAGCAGCCCACCTCGGTCGTCACGCAGGGACGGCGCGCTGCAAGCGACTCCAGCACGCTAAGCGGCTGGCCCTCGGAGATGCTCGTCAAAATGGTAAAGTCGAGCTTTTCCATGTACTCGACCACGTTGACGCGGCCGGTAAAGATCAGGTCGCGCACGCCCAGGGTTTCGACCAGCGCGTGGCACTCGGCGCCGTACTCCTCGTCGTCCACGCCGCCCATGATGTGCAGGCGCACCTTGGGCAGGCGCTCGTGCAGCTCAAAGAAGGCATAAATCATGGTCTTGACATCCTTGATGGGCGCCAGGCGCACCACCGCGCCAATATCCACCCAGCCGTCCTCGGTCTTTAAGGGAATATCCTTAAAGCGGTCGAACTGGATGCCGTTGGGGATAACCAGGCATTTGTCCGCATCGCAGCCCATATCGATCTGGGTCTTGCGGGCGTTATGGAACAAACTGGTCACGCGGAAGGCGCGGCGATAGATCTCCTCAGAAAGCAGGTAGAAAAAGCGAATCCAGCGGTCCTTAAACGACGGCACCACCCAATCGGCGCGAATGATCTCTTCCTCGCGCTCGCGGGTATAGATGCCGTGCTCGGTCAGCAGCACTGGCGCATGGGAAACGCTTGAGCCCAGGCAGGCGAGCAGGCCACCGTAGCCGGTCGAGATGGCGTGGTACACATCGGCCACCGGCACCTCGCCGCCCAACAGGTAGAGCACGGGAAGCAACATGGAGCGCATGGTGTGGAATGCATCGGCAAAGGGCGTGTAGGGGTACTCGGCCAGGCACACGTCGCGGAAGATGTCCATAAACGTTCGGCTCTGCAAAAACGAGAGCGGATGCACGCGACGGCGCTGAAAGATATCGAACAGCACGTCCCAGTCCGGATTGGAGAGCGACACCAGGCGGCGTAGCGCCTCGCGCTCGCGGTCGTTAAAACTGGCTTCATGTTGCTCGCCCGAAAGCCGCAGGGCATCGTCCAGGAACACCTCGTGCACCTCGACCACGTTGCCGGGCAGCTCGTAGACAAATTTGCCGCGGTCGGCAGCATGCGCGCCGATCACCCACAGCACAAACTCGTGGTCGGGCATGGCCTGGATATAGCCATGCATCCAGGTAGATACGCCGCCGTGCACATAGGGGTAGCAACCCTCGAGTACCAAGCAGATCCTCATTTGTCGCCACCCTCCTTGCGCTCGATCGTCACGGTCTTATCATTTGCCTTGAGCAGATACAGATTGCCTGTAAGGTGCGTCAGTTCGCCACCCGTCACCGCACCCGGCTCGCCATTATTGGCGCGGAACATGAGCCACGCCTCGTCGTGGAAATTGCCCAGGCTGAGCGTCCAGGCATCCGCACTGGTATCCACGCTCACCGTAACCGACGAAAAGCGCTGGATGGCACCGGAGCACTCCGAGCCGGTCTGGCGGCGCAGGTCGGGCGCAGACTTGGTGAGCCAGTCCAGGTAGTCGGTCAGGCCTCCCTTGTAGACTTCCCAGCCCTCCTTGGCGCCGCGATCGGGATCGAGCAGGTCGTCCGGGTGCATAAAGTGCGTACTCACGTAGTGCATGTTGAGCTCGGACACGGCAGCCAGGCGCATATAGGAATCGTCGACCATGCCGCCCGAGACAATACGCGGCTGCTCCACAATACCATCGCTCGCCACGCCAAACTCCTGCACGTAGGGCAGGTCGGTACCGTCCTCAAAGTACGTACTGGCAATAGTCTTAATGCGCGGAACGTCGGTGCTGATAAGCTTGCGCGCACGGGCCGAAAGGATATTCGACGGCGGCACGTAGACCGAGCCGTGCGCATTAGGCAGCACCTCGTCCTGGAAAGCGATAAGCTCGTTGAGCGATGCGACGAGCGTTTCCTTGTTCTTCCAGGTCTTGTAGTCATACAGCGTGCCATAGTCGGTATCCCAGAGCGCCAGAGGCTGATGGTTGTAGCCGTGAAAGCCCAGCTCTCCGCCCATCTGCAGCAGCATGCCGCCAAAGTAGCGAAACTGTGTGGTATCGGCCTGGCGCGCAGGCTCGGTCTGGTTGACCGCGTCCTCGTAGTTTTCGATCATCACGCCGGTATAGCGAATGCCGTATTTTTGCTCAAGATTTTGCAGATCGGGCCACCAGACCTTGACATAAAAATCGGCGACGGAAAGCCCGTAGTCGCGCTTGATGTAGGTGCCGTCGCCCGAGGGCACAGGGCTAGGAAAGTCGTCCAAATAGAACACGGCGCTGTTGATGACCGGATAGGCCGTGGCTTCACCCAGCAAGCTTAAGGCAGAAGCATAGAACCCACGCATGACCTTGTCGTAGATGCCAATGTTGCACACCACGGTGTGACCACTTCCGCAATCGTTAGACCAAATGAGCGGCGTGCCCGCATCGCCGGTCTTTGCCCAGACGTGCGCCGTTTCGCGCAATGAAACCGAAAGTGAAGAATCGAAGGGATCCGAGAACTCGTAGCGCTCTCCCCCGCCCAGCATAAAGTCCTCACTCGGAACGATACTTTCGGCTTTCGCATAGTCATATCCGGCCGATTCGATCCCAAGCTTGGAAGCAATAGCCTGCAGGCAGTTCGAGTTATCTGGCGTCATGCCCAGCATGAGTGAGCCGCCCACACTCACCCAACTCATCAGATCGGTCAGATGCGTACCCAGTCCGTCAAGCGAGGGCATAAGCACAATCACGCGATCAAACGACGTGAGCGATGGGATCGCGTCCGCACCGTCGGTGGCAATATCAACATCGCGATGGGCGATCTTCATGTCGAGCAGGATCTGGTCGAACTGTTCCTTTACGTCCTCGACGCCAGCTTGATCGGAATCGGTAATGACCAGGCATGTGGGCTTTTGGCCAAAGATTGCCGAGGAGGCAGGCACCGCATCGTTGGCGGCAAGCATCCCCAGCTTATGCTGGCCCGCACTGTACTGCACGCCGGCACGCTCCACCAGCAGCACGGCGGCCATGGCAATAAAGACCGCCCACACCACGAGGAGTCCCATCCAACGAAAGCGCCCTGCACGGTCGCGGATATGTTGCGCCACGCTCATCTGGCCTCCTCCCCGTCGCGCCAAAACGCCAACTTTTCGCGGTTGTCGGCGCTCAAATACACATGTTGCTTGTCAATCGCATCGATCACACGGTGGACCTCGTCACCGTCGCGGCGCATCACGGCCAGGCGCAGGCAAAGCATCCAAACCTCCTGCTCCTCGGGCACGTCGAGCACCAGCTGGTCGGTCACGGCCTGCGCCTCGTCGATCTGTCCGACATCGGCCAGCGCCGTCGCGTATCGAATGCGCAGCTCAAGGGTATCCTCGCGCTCGCAGCGACGCGCAAGCAGGCGCGCGTACTGTTGGCGCTGAATCTGAGCCACGCGCCCCTCGGCCAAGCCCGAGCCCAAGTATTCACCAAGAAAATCACAGTATTCGATGAGGTTTTGCGAGCTCGGGTCCGTCTTAAAGGCGCGCTCCAGCTGCTGCAGTTTAAGGTCGGACTCCTTGGAGATCTGCGCCACCGCCGTCGCGGCATAGTGCGCCACCTCAACGTCGTCGTTAAGCTTAGCCGCCTGCAGCTGCGCCAGGTACGCGTCGGGCTCCTCGGTGAGCATGGAGAGCATTAGGCGGCGCCGGCATGCCGGATCGTTGACGATGAGCGCCTCCTCGAGCGGCACTACGCCTGCATCGGCGTCACGGTCGTGCACCAGGATGCTGCGATGTAGGTCGTCGTTGAAGCGCAGCGACTCCAGCGCAGACTCTTTCAGCCCCTCGCCAAACACCGCGCTGCGGGCCGATAGCAGAACCACCAGCAACGGGCCCCACAGCGGCACCAGCACTATCACAGCCAACATGTGCCCGCGCACCGACAGCAGGCCCAGCTTCATGAGCGTCCACAGCATCAGGCAAACCAGCGCATGAATCAGCAGCAAGACGGCAGCAACGACAAGCGAGATCAAGCGGCACCCCCCCTCACCGTCACCGGTGTAAGAGATGTGCTGCAACAGCGCCACGATGTCCTCGCCATCGACGGGCTCCACCGCAATCTGCTTTGCGCTCAGGCGCTCGCGGATAATGGGCAGATCGCACGCCTTTGCCTGGCGCATAAGCAGGTAGAGCACGTCGCCGTCGACCAAGCCCGCCGCGTCGCTCTCGCGGATTGCCGACCCGATTGCGCCCACCAGCTCGCCGACAGGCTCCATGCCCGGTACCAAGCGCAGGAGCAATAAACTCCCCATCTTGCTATCTGCCAGCGCCTGCTCCGCCGCGAGCTCTTGGCCAAAGGCCACCTGCTTGAGCACGCAAGTGCCGTCAACGCAGCGTTTATCCTGCGCCACCGCCTCATAATCAAAGGCACGGCCCAGCGCGCTTTCGACCAGCCCGCACAAGATGCGAAACAGGTTTTGATAATAGAGGGTCATTTGGTTTTCGGCCGCACGACGCACAAAGATCAACACGGCGGGTGCCCCGTCGCGCTCGATCGTGTATCCAAACATGGGAAGCCCCGGCGTCAGCTCGCGGTTCACCCACAGGTTCGAACGACCCCCGTCACCCAAAAGAGGTGCAAGCTGCTCAAGCGTGAGTGAGCGTGCGGCATCTTCGGCAATCGCAGGACTTGCTGCCACCAGGCGTGCAAATGCCCCGCCCGAAACATGGTAGATCGCCACCGAATCGTTCTCGAGGATCTCGCCCAGAAGCTCGCAGCACTTGCGATAGATGTCGCGAGGGTTGAGTACGTCGAGCTCCTGCTTCACGGCAAAGATCTTGCCAAAGCTGTCGTGGCGACCCACGATCTGGCGCCTGTACGCGCGCTTGTCCTCGATCGCGTCGTGGTAGAGCTGCGTAAGGAACGTATTGCGGTTGCGCACGAGCTCGTTTTGATCGCGCTCCGCCCTAATGGCTTCGCTGTTGCGCAGCTGCACATAGCCGCACACGGCACCCACCACAAAGTACGCAATAAACGGTAGCCAGTTGGACGGCTCGTAGAACAGACCCTGGAAGGTATAGCCGTACTGAGTAAAGTAGCTGGCTGCCAAACCCACCGACGCCAGCAGCGCCGCAACCAGGCCAAAGTCCAAGCCATACAGCGTGCCGATCAGCACCACGTAGAGCAGGCGATAATCGAGCACGTTGAGCTGGACCGATTGTGAGAACAGATGCTCCAGTACCTCGAACAGAACCCAGGCAACGCCCGTCTCTAGGCATTTAATAGGCAGCGTGCGCATCTGGATGCGGTCGATGGCGGCGCGCAAGGGGTTGACCTTCTTTGCGCGGCCAGCATCCCAACGCGCTTGAATGGTCGAGAGATCGCGCAGCAAGTCATAGCGCTGAAACCAGCCATAGCGCACGCGAGCGACGTCGCTGGCGGGCAGGGCGTAGCCGGCAGAATCGCCATAGGCAACGGCAAGGCCGGGGAACAGCGCCTTGAGGGCGTCGCCCACCTCACCCGCCGTGTGATGGAAGGTATCGGCTACGTCGAACGTCTCAAAGTTACCATCCCAGCTATCGAAGATACGGCGTACCAGCACCGCAAGCTCCTCGGCACACAGCAGGGGAAACGCCGCATCCTGCGCGCCCTGCAGAGCGACCGATCTGGTTGAGCACGCGTCGAACAACGGCACCAAAAACGGGTCCTCCAGCGCGGCAGACGCGGTATACAGGAACGGCACGCGCAGAATCTTGGTCTGAACGCCCTCGCGAGCAGCGTAGTAGCGGCACAGGTCGTTGGCTGCGTGCGCGATAATGCCCTTGCCCGTTCGCCCCGCGGCATCGGCGGCGCCCTCGGCACCCGCGGGCCCCGCTACATACAGCAGTTGGACCCGGCGACCCGCGCACGCACGAAAGACCGAGCGCAGCGTCTCGATATCGCCCACGGTATCGGTATGCGGGGTAAGGTAATTGGATAGGTAGACCACGCGGTCGAACTCGTAGGCCTGATCCAGGTGTTGCAGAAGCTCTTTCCACGAGGCATGGGGCGATGACTCGTCGCGGCGCGCTTCCGCGGCAGCGACGACCTGGACATGGTCCCCGGGGAACGCCTTGGCACAAAAGTCATCGTCAACATATGCGGTGTTGCCAACAACCAGCACCTCCATGGCGCACTCCCCCCCCTTAATTCCACATTTGTCATAGTCAAACATGCGTATTGTACGCTGTCAACGCGAGCCAAGGCGCCTTTAAGGCTGTTTTAAGAACTTTTTTAGGGGATGTGGGGACATCGAGAGTGCTAAATGAGCACCCAATCCAGAAGTGCGGTGAAAAACCGAGATCTATCAAACAGGCCCCTGTTTTGAGCATCCGCGACCTGCAGTTTTGTTGGCAAAAATCGGTGTGCGCTCGGCGAGTTTCGATTTTCCCCGCACTTCTCCTACGCACCGGACTCGCAATAGCGCAGTACAATCCGCCAATCGCACTAACCGGAAAGCCAATCCAGCGACTCGCCTAGCCAACCAGATACGGCCCGATTACATCGAAAATTTCGCCCACCTTAGTTGCAGGGTTTTGCGCAGATGGCTTAATGTTACCCAGTTCCCTATGGTACGCGACGAGGCGCCCAGCACGCTGCAATGCTTCGCCTCGCCTATCATCCACTGCCCCAAACATCCCGTCCAGGTTCTTGCGGTACTCGATGCCCAAGTTCTTCGACATCTCCTGGGCGAGGGCATGCTGGCAGTCGGACGCGGACATATGCGCGGTCGTGTAGCGAAAGTGCAAAAGCGGCCACAGCTCGAAGCAGGGGTTCGACCACAACGCATGGAAGGTCCTCGAACCATCGGAGAGCTCGTCACATTTGCGCTTCATCGCATCAAAGTCGGACGCAGGAAAGTCATCCTTGTCATACACGAGCCACACGTGATCGAACGTCTCGGGCGCATAGCGACAGTGTTCGACGGCGAAGTCAAGCAGGTCAAGCGTGTGTCTGCCGGTCCCCTTAACGACAATGGCAACCTTGCGCTCGTTCGCCGCGCCCAACGCCGCACGCACGCCCTCAAAGTAGCGAGGCTCGGTCTCCTTGCCCTCGCTCACTACAAGATGACGCGTCATCTGAACCATGCGCGAGCGGCCCTCTCGCTTGCCGCTACGCCAGCCCTTCGACTTCTTCGCCACCATGCTAATCCCACTCCTCGATGCGGGTGAGGTACGGATCGGCACCGTAGCGACCGGACAGGTATTGCTTGTCGAAAGCCGCGTTCTTGCTTACCAGATTACCGTTTGCCTCGTGGATATCGGCGAGAGACCACAGTTGGCTCGCCTCCCCCTCGCCGCGTGCAGCGAACCATATCTCGTCACGGCGGAAGACATCGTTTCGCATGGTTGACACATCCTGGGACGAGAAGATGAGCTGCGCGCCACTCTTGTTGACCTCAGGATCCTTAAACAGCAGAATCACATAGCGAAGAAGCTTCGGGTGCAGTTTGGCGTCGAGCTCGTCTACCACAACGGTGCCACCACGCTCAAGCGCTGTCATCAGATACGCAGCCAACCCCATGAGCTTCTGGGTTCCGGCAGATTCCTCGGATAAACGCAGCTCGTACGACTTGCCGCCCACCTCGTGCCTCACGAAGACGCGCTGGCCGCGCCACTCCGGCGCCCTCTCCACTCTGAAGCCATCGATACGCACATCAACGGCGCGCAAAAAACGCGTGACCTCGCGCGAGTCGCCCTCGTCGAGCATTTGCTCGAGCATCCGCTCCAGGTAGGAACTGTTGTAGTTGAGAAACACGGCGTCGAGAAACCAGCTGGCCGCCTCCTGGACCACCGGCGCATCGAAGTTGATGCAAAGGAACGATAGGTACGGCAGGCTCGGGTTGAACCTCGCAGCCGTCACAAGCTTACGCAGTGTGGGGCCGAGTTCAACCTTTGTATCCTCGCGCTCGAACAGCATCGCCGTACGCGACGCTCCCAATTTACGCCGCCACAGCCCTTCGGACACGATCTCATCGGCGTGTACAGACAAGACATAGCGGTACTCGTG
>CABUZD010000034.1 GCA_902495945.1 uncultured Collinsella sp. | reverse complement strand
GAGGCAAGACCTTGGAATTCGATGGCGACACACTCCTAGCCTGGCGACGTCTGGACATTATGCAAGACGTCTCGTATCAGATCGAACTCGTAGGGTTTGATCGTGCCCGCGATGCCAATATCATCGCCGCGGCTATTGAATCCCCACAGCGGCTTATGACGTTGCGCTTTGACTACTATCCCTATGTCCCGACAACCACCTGAGGCTTAAATGCTGCGCACCATTCCTAATACCACTTATATAACGTATTAGATGAGTCGCGATGTGCCTCGCATTTCGTTCTGCTACGATTGCCACGTTGGCATCAATACAGGAGGGCTCATGCCGGGCTTGGGAACAATCATCAACGTTGTGCTTTTAGTTGCGGGCGGTCTTTTGGGATTAGCGGGCGGCCGCTTCATTACACCGCGCATTCAAGACACGCTCATGAAAGCATCGGGGCTGTGCGTCCTGTTTATCGGCCTTGGCGGCACCATGCAAAAGATGCTCCTTATCGATGGGAAGGCGCTGGCGACCACTGGTACCACCATGCTCATTGTCTCGTTCGCCCTCGGCTCGCTCATCGGCGAGGCCATCAACTTGGAGGCCGCCATTGAGAACCTTGGCGAATGGCTCAAGCGCAAAACCGGCAGCGAGGGCGATAACGAGTTCACCAACGCTTTTGTCTCGACTTCACTCACCGTGTGTATCGGCGCCATGGCCATTGTGGGATCGATCCAGGACGGCCTGCTCGGCGACTGGTCCACGCTTGCCCTCAAGGGCGCGCTGGACTGCATCATCGTCTGCACCATGACGGCGTCGCTTGGCCGCGGCTGCATTTTCTCCGCCCTGCCCGTCGCTGTGTTCCAGGGGACAATCACGCTGTTTGCCGGCGCACTCTCCCCCATCATGACTACGGCAGCCCTCGACAGCCTTTCGCTTGTGGGCTCCATGCTCATCTTCTGTGTTGGCGTTAACCTTATTCGACCTCAGACCTTCCGCACGGCCAACATGCTCCCCTCCGTCGTCGTGGCGGTCATCTACGCCCTCTTGTTCTAAATCTATCTACACAGCGGTATCTCGAACATCTGTTTGATGCTGTGCTATGATATGAGGTCACCGAAGCTGCGTTAGGAGAGGAGAAGCGGTGGCCGACCAGGACATCAAGATGCTCATCGAGCGCATTATGGCCGAGGCCCGGACCCATCAGTCCGCTCGCTTCTCACATGAGGTCTACGCAGACGAGCCGATTCTCAAGACCGGCCGACAGATGCAGAACTTCCTCCCCGACCAGTACCGCAAGATGCGTGAGATATCGCGTTGGCAAGAAGACCCCAAGGGCGGCGCGGGCCGTTGGCTTTCGGAAGCCGAGCTTTTCTACCGCCAAGGCCTGCTGATGGCCGACTTTGAGGACGACTGCCCCTACAACGGCACCTTTAAGTCGTACTTTCCCACCTACAACGCCATGAGCGACCGGCAGTTGCGCGGCTACTTTACCTGGCGTGCCCAAGTGCGCCGCGGAACCGTCGAGGAAACGTCTACGTCCTTCGCCTTTCTGTATCTCTATGAGCTGATTTGCGGCATTGGCGTAGATGACCCGCTCGATGGTTTTAACAAGATCAAGGCCTTTTGGGATGCCTACCGCGCCTTCGAGCCCGACATCGACCGGTTTGCACGCGTGTGGTTGCAGGACTACGCCGTGTTCCACGGGCTTGACCCCAAGCTGCTTCGTGATTCTAAAACCGTCATGTTCGATAACGCCCTTATCGAGCTGCGGCGCGCGGCACGAGACCTTGTACCAGCACCGGCGCCGTCCGGCCAGACCCCCAAGCGTCGCAAAACCTCCGAGCCCACGCTCCCCCTTCCGCCCGATGAGGTGCGCGAGGAGCGACTCATGGCCGCCATCAACGCCCTCTCCACGTACAACCTAAGTAACTCGCGGCTCGACCGCAGCCACCACCGCGATCTGCGCCACGTGGCATGCGCCGTGTATGTCCGCATGGCGCGCTACTATGACACGCACCGAAAGACCGGCATCGTGGCGAGTTTATTTGGGGAGGAGACGGCCATGCCCTACACCATGTTTGCCTCGGCCGTATTCTTTGCGCCCGAGCGCCACGAGGACTGCGAATACCGCCTGGATCCTATCCATATCTACCGTTGCCAAAACGGCTTTTGGGAATGCATGCGTATCCATGGCAGTAGGCAAAAGAGCAGCAAGCTCGGTGAAATGATGCGCGCCTGCGACCAACGCCTGCGCCTGGCGCTGGACCCCGCCCATCCCCTTAAGGAAGAAAAGGTCCCCAAATATCTGGCCAAGATTATCGATGACGAGATTGTGGCATGGCTTTCATGGGACGCCGCACACCAGCCCGTCAAGATCGATATCGATCTGAGTCAGCTGGGGCACATTCGAAGCGCCGCCGCGCAAACGCGTGAAGCGCTTTTGATCGATGAAGAGCGCGAGGACGGCGCACCTGTGGAAGCCGAGGCGGCGGACTCAGGGCAACCGGAAGCCGAGCCCGTAGCCGACGCGATTGTCGAGGCGGTCGCGGCACCCATTCGGCAGGACGAGACCGACGAGCCGACCATATCCACCGAACAGTTTGGTGTCGTGGCACCGCTTCTCGCGCCGACGCCCGCGTTCGCAGCTGCTGCGCCCGCTGACGCCGCGACCGAACTCGCGCCCGCCGCAACCGCGTATCTTCGCGCACTGCTCGAGCAAAACGCAGCGCAAGCGACATCGGCAGTGGCGCACTCGGGCCAGAGCGAGGACATGCTCGTCGATACCATCAACGAGGCGCTCTTCGACCTGGTGGGCGACACCGTAATTGAATTTAGCGCGGCAGGGCCGCAGATTATCGAGGATTACGAAGCAGACGTGAGAGGATACCTAGACCATGAGTGATACCACATCCGCAGCGCCCCGCGTACCCAAACGCGTCGCTGCCGTTATCCTAAACTCGCTCAAGGGCGGCGTGGTCCCGCGCATCGGCCTTCCCTATATCACCGTGGGACGCGAGGTCGAGATTCGCGCCCTGCTCACCGATCTGAGTCTCATCGCCGACGGTGGCGCGAGCTTCCGCTTTCTGGTCGGTCGTTACGGCGCCGGCAAGAGCTTTTTGCTCCAGACCATCCGCACGCACGCCATGGGTGAGGGATTCGTCGTCGCCGATGCCGACCTATCCCCTGAGCGCCGCCTGCAGGGCGGCCAGGGACAGGGCCTTGCCACCTACCGTGAGCTCATCCGCAATATATCGACCAAGACGCGCCCCGAAGGCGGCGCGCTCAACCTTATCCTGGATCGCTGGGTCGCCTCGTGCGCGGACGCCGATGAGTCGGCTATCAATGCCCAACTCGCTCCGCTCGAGGAAATGGTCCACGGCTTCGACTTTGCCCGCATGCTCCGTCGCTATCGCGCGGCCGTTTCCGAGGGCGACGAGGAGACCATGAGCCGCGTGACCAAGTGGATCCGAGGCGAGTACCGAACCAAGAGCGAGGCGCGCGCCGAGCTGGGCTCCTCGACCATCATCAGCGATGACGACTGGTACGACTACGTCAAACTCATCGCACGCTTTTTGGTCTGCAGCGGCTACAAGGGCATGCTGGTGCTCATCGACGAACTCGTAAACCTGTACAAGATTCCCAACGCCATCACGCGCCAGTACAACTACGAGAAAATCCTCACCATGTACAACGACACGCTCCAGGGCAAGGCGCAGTACTTGGGCATGATCATGGGCGGCACGCCGACCTCCATCGAGGACCGCCGTCGCGGCGTATTCTCCTACGAGGCTCTGCGCAGCCGGCTCGCTCAGGGTCGCTTTGCACGCGAGGACCTTAAGGACATGCTCGCGCCCATCATCCGCTTGCAGCCGCTCACCTACGAGGAGCTACTGGTGCTGATCGAAAAACTCATGCAAATTCACGCCGGCTACTTTGGCTGGACGCCCACGCTTACCGAGAACGACTTGGTGGACTTCCTCAAGATTGAGTTTGGCCGCGTGGGAGCCGATACGCACCTGACGCCTCGCGAGGTCATTCGCGACTTTATCGAGCTGCTCGACATCCTATGCCAGAACCCCGATGCCAACGTTGCCGAGCTACTACAAAGCGTCGGCGGTGACGCGCTGGCGCCAGCAACCGCAACAGGCGACACCGATACCGCAGGTGGCGACCGTAACTTCGCCGAATTCACCATCTAACCTGCCAAAAAGGGACAGGTTTATTTTGGTAGGTTTTATCTGGGCGAACGTTGAGACAGTAATGCAGCAAGCCACTGACCACCGCGTTAAGAGGTTCGTATATGAGAGGAGGCCCCGTGAACGCCTTTGACCGCTACGCCCCGTTTATCCAAGACTTCATCTACTCCCACGATTGGGATAGCCTGCGCTCCATTCAGGTTGCGGCAGCAGATGCCATCTTTAACACACAAGACAATGTGCTCCTGACGGCATCCACGGCATCCGGCAAAACCGAAGCGGCCTTCTTTCCCATCCTGACCGAGTTTTGGGAGAACCCGCCCGCAAGCGTTGGCGCCCTCTACATCGGCCCCCTCAAGGCACTCATCAATGATCAGTTCGTCCGTCTCAATGACCTGTGCGAAGAGGCCGACATCCCCGTCTGGCACTGGCATGGCGACGTCTCGCAATCGCACAAAGCTAAGCTCATCAAAAAACCGAGCGGCATCTTGCAGATTACGCCCGAGTCACTCGAGGCGCTCTTAATCCATAAGCACATGGCGATCCCGCGCATGTTTTGCGACCTACGCTACGTGGTCATCGATGAGGTCCACTCGCTCATGCGCGGCGATCGAGGCGGGCAAACGCTCTGCCTTATCGAGCGACTCTCGCGCATGGCCGGCGTGCAGCCTCGCCGCATTGGCCTTTCGGCCACCATCGGGGACCCGGAACGCACGGGTGCCTTTCTCTCACAGGGAACGGGGCGCAACTGTGTTATCCCCCGCTTTGAAGAACCGCACCGCGTATGGCGCATCTCCATGGAGCACTTCTACAACTCGGGCCCCCAGGCACAGCAGCGGGGATTCATGGGCACAGGTCCTCAAGAGGCCGAAGTGCTCGCGTGCGAGCGCATCGAGGCAGCGGCATCCGCGGCGCTGCCGGCCGGTGCTCAAGACATGCGTCACAGCGGACAACTCACGCAAGAGGAGCGCCGCCAACGTCGCGAGCAGGCACGGGGCAAGGCTGCCCCCAAGGACCGTCGCACTTCCTCAGCCCCCGAGGGCGAAGTCGACATCCCGCAGGCAACCGAACAGGCACTGCTCAACCCCACCGACACCGCACCCGACAACGCCGACCCCGGCATGGGCTACATCTTTGAGCATACCCGCGGCCGCAAGTGCCTGGTCTTTGCCAACTCGCGCGAGGAGGCAGAGGCCGTGTGCTCCATGTTGCGCAGCTACTGCGAGAGCCGGCACGAGCCAGACCGCTTTCTAATCCATCACGGCAACCTTTCGGCATCGCTGCGCGAGACGGCCGAGGAGCTCATGCGCGACGAAGAGCAGGCGCAGACGACCGTCACCACCTCCACGCTGGAGCTCGGCATTGATATCGGTCGCCTGGAGCGCGCGTTCCAGATTGACGCGCCGTTTACCGTCAGCTCCTTTTTGCAGCGCATGGGGCGCACAGGCCGTCGCGACCTTCCGCCCGAGATGTGGTTTGTCATGCGCGAGGAAGAACCCGAGCCGCGCACGATGATGCCCGAAACGATACCCTGGAAGCTCCTGCAGGGCATCGCACTCGTACAACTCTATCGCGAGGAAAAGTGGGTCGAGCCGCCCGAGCTCGATCGACTCCCCTACAGCCTGCTCTACCACCAGACCATGTCGACGCTCGCCAGCACCGGCGAGCTCACGCCGGCCGAGCTTGCTCAGCGCGTGCTCACGCTCAGCTATTTCCACCGCGTCTCGGCCGATGACTATCGCGTACTGCTGCGCCACCTCATCAAGATCGACCACATCCAGGTCACCGAGGGCGGTGGGCTCATCGTGGGTCTCGCGGGCGAGCGCATCATTAACAACTTTAAGTTCTACGCTGTGTTCCAGGAAAACGAGGAGTTCACCGTTCGCAGCGAGTCGGCCGAGTTGGGCACGATCGTCAATCCGCCACCGCCCGGTGAGCGCATCGCCATAGCCGGGCACTGCTGGATAGTCGAGGAAGTGGACTGGAAGCGACACACCGTCTTTGCCACGCAAGTCAAAGGTCGTGTGCCGGCATACTTTGGCGACTGCCCCGGCGACATTAACACGCATGTACTCGAGCGCATGCGCAAGGCGCTCAACGAGCACGCGGCATATCCGTACCTCATGGGCAACGCACGGGCACGCCTTGCACAGGCTCGTCATACCGCCGAGATTTCGGGTGCGGGGACCAAACCGCTCATCAACCTGGGTGGCGACACCTGGGTGCTCTTCCCCTGGTTGGGCAGCTACGCCTTTCTGGCGCTCGAACGTATGCTCAAGATTAAGTGTGCCGCGGAGCTGGGCCTTCGCGGGCTCGATCCGTCGCGTCCATACTTTATGCAGTTTAAGATGAAGGCCGACGAGGAGACGTTCTTTGAGGTGCTCGCAGCCGAGGCCGAAAAGGACTTCGACCCCATCGAGCTCGTCTATCCCGGCGAGGTGCCTTACTTTGATCGTTACGATGAGTTCGTTCCCGAAGAGCTCGTGCGCAAGGGCTTTGCCGAAGGCGTGCTCGACATCGAAGGCATGAAGCAGCGCGTTCTCGGCTGGCGCGACCACGCCTAAGACCAGTCTTTTTTGGGACGGGGCTTGTTGAGCTACTTTGGGCATGACCAAGAAGTAGCTAAAAGAGCCCCACCACAAACAGACTGGTCGCAGGGAGACGTGCTAGTCGTGGAGAGCAGTGCCGAGGAAGTCGGTGTCGAAGGGCACAGCTTCGGCAAAGACATAGTCGCCGTCGCTGGCGATGAGCAGGTAGTTTTCCTCGCCGCCGAACTTCGCATCGCCACATGGGACCACCCAGGCATGGGCGAATACCTCGAGTGCCGTGGCAGCGCAGTCGCGCAGGAACGTCACGTCGCTCCCCTCGTTTGCGCTCACGATATTGGCGACGTAGACGCCACCAACATTTAGGCTGCCCCGCACTAAACGCAACGCCTCAACCGTCGCCAACTCGCGTACGGGCTCGGCACCGCCAAAGCAATCGCTCACGACCGCGTCATAGCGACGATGGCCCACGCTCGTCACACCCAGATACGAGCGAGCCTCAGCGGTTATCACCCGCAGGCGATCGCCCGCCGCGCGCTCCAGCTCGTCTAGGTAGAACCAGCGGCGCGCCAGGCGCGTAATCTCTCCGTCATACTCGATGACGTCCATGCGCAAGCCCTCGTGCGACATCAGGGCGAATTTAGGATAGGCAAACCCGCCGCCGCCCAGCATAAGAATGCGGTCGATACCGTGACCATAAGCGTCGCGCATCGCATCCTCGGCCTCAAACACATCGTTAAACGCGCGATAGTACGCAAAGACGGGCTCCGCCCAGCGCTCACCAACGTAACTCGCGCTTTGGTAGACGCCGCCTTGCACCAATACGCGGACTTCGTCGCCGCCCTCGTCGTGCACGCGTTTCACACGCGCCAAGCCATTGCGGGTTCGCGCAACCTGCAGACAGGCAGCACGAACAGCGACAGCGGCCGCACCAAGCGCCGCGGCTCCCAGAGCAACGCCGGCAACGACGCCGGCAGAAACACTCGGCTTGTTCATCTAGAGCTCCTTTTGCAGATAAAGGCCATGGTCATAAAATCCAAGATGGCGATAGTACTCGCGCGTGCCAATCGCGCTAATCACGTTGATACGCGCATAACCCGCATCCCGGGCAATCTCGCACGCACGCTCTACGAGCAAACGCCCCAACCCGTGATGTTGCGCCGCCTGGCCCTGATCGCCCACGCGCGCCGCCATGCCATACACGTGCACCTCGCGAATCATCGCCTCGTCCGGCGTCGTCGGCAACTCGTCCGCATGTGCGGCAACAAACGAATGGTCGGGCAGCGACAACCGCAAAAAGCCCGCGATCTTGCCCCGCGGCGTCACCCACTGCAAAAAGCGCTCGTGAGTCACCGGCGTCTCGTACGCCACTTCCTCATCAAGAGAAAGCTCATCCAAGTCGGCACCCGCGGTACTGATCTCGCGATAGCGAATCTCGCGCACCACTGTGCCTTCTCCACGAGCCGCCAAGCGATTCTCGACGAGCTGACGCAGGTTGGGCTTCTTGTTGCCCACCATGATGTCATCGGAGCTAAAGTCGCGGATCATGCGACTGATGCGGCAGAACGCCGGCGTCACCACGATGTCATCGGCCAGTACATCGAGCAGCTCCTCCTCGGTATAGGGACGCCACTTGCCACGCTCATAGCAGCCCACCAGACGCGAGCCCTCGATGAGTGCACACGGATAGACTTTGACCTCGTCGGGCATAAAGGCCCCCTCGGTCACAAAGCGCTCGTAGTCGCGCTTGTCCCCTTCGGGCGTGGCGCCCAGCAAGTTGAGCATAAAATGCGCGTGAATCTTAAAGCCAAACAGGCGCGCAAGCGAAAACGCCCGCTCGATCTGCGCCACCGAAATGCGCCGCTCGTTGATATCGAGCAGGTGCTGGTCGAGGCTCTGGATGCCCATCTGGATCTTGGTGCAGCCCAGGCGGCGGATAAGCGTGAGGGCCTTCGGCGTTACGGCATCGGGGCGCGTCTCGATAACGAGTCCCACCACGCGATGCTTCGCCGTCTCGTTGATGCGCTGTTGACGTTCAAGCTCCTCCATCGTTGCCGTCTGCCACTCGGCGACTTCGCCCCACGGCGTACCGGGGCCGTACAGACGACGCACCGCACGGTTGTAGCCGCCCACGGCAGCATCCACACGCCCCTGGTCGTCGGCAACGCCGGCAGCAAGCTCGACCTCGTCTGTCGCAATGCCGGCTGCCCGATAGCGCTCGCGACGCTCCGCTACCACCGGCGGCAGGGCATCGGCGGGAGCGTCATCGAGCAGGCGCCCCGCCTCGGCACGACTGATGCCCGGACGCGCCAACATGGGGTTTGCCGCCACGCCGGCGACGGCATCGTCATTGAGCGCACGGAAAAGCTCCGACATAAACCACGTCTGATACCCTTCCGGATAGTCGCTCCAGGTGCCACCGAGCACGATGAGCTCTATCTTATCGGTCGCATGCCCCATCTGCGAAAGCGCCGTCAAACGGGCGCTCACCTGCAGATATGGATCGAAGCAGTTTTGCTCTGCACGGGCGCACGCCGGCTCGGCGTGCAGATAGCTTTTGGGCATGCGCAGGTCGTTGGGGCAAAACAGGCAATCGCCCGAGCACGGCCACGGCTTGGTGATGACGGTAATGGTCGCTACGCCCGAAGCCGTGCGACGAGGCTTCATGCGTAGCACCTGCAGCAGTTGACGCTCTAGCTCGGCGTCGACATTCCATACCGTCCAACGAGCCGGCTCCTCGCGCTTCACCCGCTGGTAAAACGGCAGCAGGCGACGCTTGGCCAGATCGCGCTTGTCGGCACCCTCACGGCGTGCCTCGGCATGTATCAGTTTGACGAGCGCTTTGTCGTCCACGGTCTCGCCGCGACGCAGAGCCTCGAGTATGTTCAAGATAATCTGTTCCATGCCCCCATTGTAAAGGCAAAGGCGCCGAAGCCAATCTCGGCTTCGACGCCTTCACCAAACAGCGCGTCTATATCTTCGCCTAGGCTTTCGTCTGCCTCACTACTCCGAATCAAACGACATGTCGCCCGAACCGACCTCAAAACGATACGTGGCAGACTTATCGCCGTTATCGAATTCAAGATTCAAAACGGTCTCGCCGTCGTAGCCAAGCGGAAGGAAATCGCTCTCGAAGTCGCCGCTGCCCAAGGTGAGGCTCGCCTTAAAGCCCGTCGAGTTCGGAACCGTCATCTCCACATCGCCCGAGCCCACGCTCACGTCCATCGACTTCGCGGGGGCCTGGTAGAGCTCGAACGTCACATCGCCCGAACCGACCTCGGCATTCAGGGTATCGGTCACGGTACCCGTAAACTCGACGTCTCCCGAGTCCAAAGTCAGGTTGAGGTCATGACACGCAATGCCCGCGACCGTCAGATCACCCGATCCCACATTCGCTGTGATGCCCACCATGTTATCGGCAACATCGCGCGGCAGTTCGACGGTAACCGTGCGGTCAATGGCGCGCTCGTCATCGCAATCGAACTGGCGAATCTTGAGCGTAGAACCCTTGATTTCGGCCAGGTTCTGGGTTGCCGCATCGAAGGCAACGGTCCCCGTTGCCACGCGACCGCTTTCAATTACGCGCACTGGCCCGCCGGAGACGTGTTTGACCTCGACCGTGCCCGACGTCACGTCCAAATCAAGCGATGTGAACGCGTCGGCATCAAACGTTTCGCTCGAAAGCTGTTGAGGCCGAGCGGAATAGTTACCGCTATCCAAAAGATCGTCCTCGTCAAGCGCATCGTCCATACCAGACAAGCCGGATACAACATCGTCGAGATCCCACGGACCATCAAAATGAATCAATGTCCGCGAAACGCCAAAGACAAGCCCAACAATGAGCACAAACGCTCCGATGCCAACACCCAGGCGTACCTTGGATTCATGCGAAAGCTTCATCATTCGTCACCCTCTTTGGCACATGGCTCAGCGGTGGTCGTGGTAGCCACGTCAGCATCGGGTTCCGCAGAAGCATCCTTCCCCTGGGCCTTGATCGCCACCGACGCCGGACCAACCTGAATATCCCCGCGCGCCCAATCACCATCGAGCGCACGCGCCACCCAGTGATAGATGGGAATCGTAAAGAAGATCAGCGCGGCAAAGGGGCCGGCACCAAACAGGAACATCAGCAAAAAGAACAGCAGCCAGCACACGGCCCAATACGGGAACGACTGGAACGGGCCCTTCACCGGAGTCGAGCCAACCGCGGTGCCACTCGTCGCCTGCGCCGTAGCGGCATTGGCGGCCTGCGCACTCCAGCTTGCCGCCTGCGCCGCCTTGGCTGCGGCATCACTTGCCTGCGTAGCTGCCTCCGTGGCGCGTGCCGCCGCCTCATGGGTGCGAGCACGCTCTGCCGCCTCGGCCTCGCGCTGACGGGCGCGGTCCTCGTTCTCAAACTCGATATCGTCCTCGATCTCGTCGCTCGGATTGAGCAGCTCGTCCAGGCTCACGCCATAGAGTTTGGCGAGCGAGATCAGGTTCTCGGTATCGGGCGAGCTCTCCGCGCGCTCCCATTTACTGACTGCCTGGCGCGACAGCCCCAGCTTTCGCGCCAGCCCTTCTTGGCTAAAACCCTTGCTGCGACGAAGGTCGGCGAGCCGCTGCGCAGTTTCTACATTCATGGTTCCTCCTATGTGATGCCAGCCGTGCCGCCGGACCGTTTTTGTTCTTAAGGCGCCTTGCACAGTTAAAAATCTATCCGCCACCGCCAAGAGCATGCCACCTATTCTAGTGAGATTTTTGACAACCGGCGGTTGCGGGCACATATGAGCTGCGGAAATGTGCCCAAACAAAGCAATGACCCGTAGCTTGGTTGTCCCCGTTGCGGCGTTAACGGTAGTATGGTCGTACTGTTTATTCCGCACCGCCAACGGAGGGAGTCCCGCGCCGTGAACCGCGATTTCGCCTCATCGCTCATCCAGCTCAACAACACGTTCTATCGCGAGCACTCCGCCTCCTTCTCCGATACGCGCCAGGCCCCGTGGCCCGGCTGGGTACGCACCATGGACATCGCGCTCGGGCAGCTCGACGTCGCCACGATCGAGCATCCCGTCCGCGTCTTCGATCTCGCCTGCGGCAATATGCGATTCGAGAACTTTGCAGCCGGCGGCGCACTTGCCGCCAAGGGTGTCGACGGCGCAAACCCCTCGGCAGATGCCAGCTGCCCGTTTGAGTTCTATGGCGTCGACTCGTGCCAAGACCTGGCCATCGATGCACATGGCCACGCGCTTCGCATTCCCAACCTGCACTTCCAGGAACTCGACGTGCTCGACGCCCTCATGAAGCTCAACCCCGCCGAAACACCCGACGTGCTTTTCGACGCCCCGCTCGCCGACATCTCGGTCTGCTTTGGCTTTATGCACCACGTGCCGTCGTGCGAGTACCGCGTACGCGTGCTCGACGCCCTGGTGCGGCAGACGCGCCCGGGCGGCATCATCGCCATCAGCTTTTGGGAGTTTATGAACGATGAGCGCATGGCGCGCAAGGCCGTTCGAGCCGAAGCCCGTGCCGAGCTCACCCCGCCGTTTGAGGGTTACGATTCCGCGCAGTTTGAAGCCGGCGACCACCTCATTGGCTGGCAAAACGACCGCCACGCCTACCGCTATTGCCATCACTTTGACGATCAGCAGATCACCGACCTGGTGCGCGGCGTCCGTACGTTCTACAAGAGCGGCGAGGTCCCCGTGCGCGAGCTTGAGCGCTTCCATGCCGATGGTCGCAGCGGCGAGCTCAACCGCTATGTAATCCTCAAGCGCCTGTAGGCACCGACGACTCGCCGCCGGGCCGCACCACATCTTTCGGGCAAACTATGCCCACCCTTTTTTCAACCCATTGACGGAACGCGCAGCTATGCGTTCCATACTTATGACCAAGGAGCCTCATGGGAGCCGTCCACGTTCGCACGCCTAAGAACTTTGTGCTCGAGGAGCGCCTGGAGCGCTACGTCGATGCGATTGAGACGAACCCTGAAATCTATGCCGGAGATTGGCGCGAGGCCTGTGCGCCAGTTGGCAGCAAGCCCTTTGAACACCTTCACCTGGATCTTGGCTGTGGCAAGGGAACGTACCTTGTAGAGCGCGCGGCCCACGAGCCAAACACCCTCTTTATCGGTATGGACCAGGAGCCCATCTGTATCGCCTATGCCGCGCAGAAAATCTGCGAGCAGGAACTGACCAACGCACTCGTCCTGCCCCGAAGCGCCGCATCGCTGCCGCAGCTGTTTGCCGCAGGCGAGCTCGATGCCATCACCATCAACTTTCCCACGCCGCAGCCCAAGGCCAAGTACGCCAAAAAACGACTCGTCCATGTCGACCATCTGATGCTCTACCGCCCGCTCTTTGCAGCCGGCACCACCGTCACGCTGCGCACCGACAGCAAGCCATTGCGCGACTACGCCCTGGGGCAGTTTGCCTCGGCCGGCTACGACACGCTTTGGGTAAGTGACGACGTTCGCCGCGACCATCCCGAGCATCCCGAGACCGAATATGAATGCCGCACGCGCGAAATGGGCGCCGCTGTCTATGGCATCTGCGCCACACCCGGCACGCAGCCAACCGACGAACAGCTCACAGTAGGACGCGCGCAGGAGCAAAGCCTTGCCTGCTACCTGCCCGATAACCTCGATGAGCTCACCTATGTACCTCTGGGCATGGAAGAAGCCGTCGAGAACTTTAGAAACCGCGCCCGCAAAGGCAAGAAGCGCCTGCCGCAAGAGCACTAACTTCAAGCGCCCATTTCCTGCATTTTCTCGCGCGCTGGCACCCCGCGGCGCCGCTACGCCATAATAGTTGGCGGACAATCGCGAGAGAAAGCAACCACATGGCACAGACCACGACAGATACCGCTGCCAGCACCGTTTCCGGTGCCGGGGCCGCCAGCTCATTCTCGGGCGGCACGGGAACCGAAGCCGAGTTCGGCTCGCTCGGCGCGCTCTCCCCCACTTGGTGGGAGCCCGAGGACGGCAGTGAGCCCGAACCGTGGCTCACGCCCTACCAGGCCTTCGAACGTTTCTTTGAAT
>CABUZD010000033.1 GCA_902495945.1 uncultured Collinsella sp. | reverse complement strand
CGCTCGCCGCTCAGCTTGCGAGCGAGCTCAAAGAGTTCTTTCCCAATAACGCTGTGGTCTACTTCGTCTCGTACTACGACTACTATCAGCCCGAGGCGTATGTGCCGCAAAGCGATACATATATCGAGAAAGACTCCTCGATTAACGAAGAGGTCGAGATGCTGCGCCATCAGGCGACCGCGTCACTGCTCTCTCGACGTGATGTGATCGTTGTCGCATCGGTCTCGTGTATCTATGGCATTGGCTCTCCTGAGGACTATGCGGGTCTGGCTCCAAACGTCGACAAGAAGGTGCCGCTCGAGCGCGATGACTTTATCCATGCGCTTATCGACATTCAATATGATCGCAATGACTATGACCTGGCACGTGGCACGTTCCGCGTGCGCGGCGATGTTGTCGACGTGTATCCGCCTTATGCCGAGCATCCGTTGCGGTTTGAGTTCTTTGGCGACGAGGTCGAGCTGATTGCCGAGATCGATGAGGTCACCGGTGAGATGCTTCGTGAGTACGAGGCCATCCCCGTATGGCCGGCATCGCACTACGTGACCGAGAAGCCGAAGGTCAAGGCGGCTCTGAAATCGATCAGCGAAGAGTGCGAGAAGCGCGTCGCGGAGCTCAAGGCGACCGACAAGTTGCTCGAGGCGCAGCGTCTGCAGCAGCGCACCGATTATGATCTTGAGATGCTCGAGACGATGGGCTTTTGCAACGGCATCGAGAACTACTCGCGTCATCTGGACGGTCGCAAGCCGGGTGAGCCGCCGTTTACCCTAATCGATTACTTTCCCAAGGATATGCTCTGCATCATCGATGAGAGCCATGTGACGGTGCCGCAGATTCGCGGCATGCACGAAGGTGACCGCTCGCGTAAGGTGACGCTGGTGGAACACGGTTTTCGCCTGCCCTCGGCGCTCGATAACCGCCCGCTTCGTTTCGATGAGTTTGAGGCAAGGATACCCCAGTTTATCTATGTTTCGGCCACGCCGGGCGACTACGAGCTGCGGGTGAGCCAAAACGACGTGGAGCAGATTATTCGTCCGACCGGCCTGCTCGACCCCAAGATTGACGTGCGTCCAGTTCGCGGCCAGATTGACGATCTTGAGGACGAGATTCGCGAGCGCGTTGCCCGCAAGGAGCGCGTGCTGGTGACCACGTTGACCAAGCGCATGGCCGAGGACCTGACCGACCATCTGCTCGACGCGGGCATAAAGGTCAATTACATGCACTCTGATACGGCGACAATGGACCGTGTCGAGATCCTGCGAACGCTGCGCGAGGGCAAGATCGATGTTCTCGTTGGCATCAACCTGCTTCGCGAGGGTTTGGATCTCCCCGAGGTCTCACTGGTGGCAATTCTCGATGCCGATAAGGAAGGCTTCTTGCGCAACCGCCGTTCGCTGATTCAGACGATTGGCCGTGCGGCCCGTAACGCCGATGGCGAAGTCATCATGTATGCGGACGTTGTGACCGATTCGATGAAAGAGGCCATCGAGGAGACGCGGCGCCGTCGTGAGATTCAGATGGCATATAACGAAGAGCATGGCATTGTGCCCAAGACAGTGCGCAAGGCCATCAACGACATCTCAAGTTTTATTGCCGAGGCCGAAAAAACCGTGGGTTCCAAAGGGCGCTCGAAGGGCGACTCTCTTGGCCATGGCGCATTCTATACGCCCGATGAGTCGGGTGAGGGCGGCGTGCCGGAAACGGTGGCGCCCGAGCAGACACTTGCGGAGCAGTTGGAAGAACTGCCGCATGACGAGCTTGTGCGGATCGTCGAAACCATGGAAGAGGATATGCGCAACGCTTCTGCCGCCATGGACTTTGAGGAGGCGGCGCGCCTGCGCGATGCCGTCGTTCAGATTCGGGCGATGCTCGAGGGTGCGTCTGAGGACGAGACGATCGAGCGCTTACGTTCGCAGGCCCGTAAGGGTTCCACGTTCGCATCGGGCAGAAAACGCCAAGGTGCACGGTTTAAGAAATAGCGAACAGGCCCCGAGTTCCCTGTGGAGCTCGGGGCCTATGTCTTGTGCGCGCTGGAATTCGTGCGTTAGAGGTCCGCGATCAGGGCTTCGGCACAACGGATGCCGTCGGTGGCCGCGCTCATGATGCCGCCAGCATATCCAGCTCCCTCACCACAAGGGTAGAGGCCCGGCGTCGACACGGCATGGCACGTTCGGTCTCGGGTGACAGTGACCGGTGAGCTCGAACGAGTCTCCACGCCGGTAAGAACGGCATCGGGGCGGTCGTAGCCTCGTAGCTTTTTTCCGAGTAGGGGAAGTCCCAGGCGGAGCGACTCGACGATATGCTGCGGCAGGGCTTCGTCAATTGCCGTCCAGGTCACACCGAGCGGATAGGTGGGCTTTACCTTTCCGGGCGCCTTGCTGGCGCGTCCTGCGAGGAAATCTCCGACGAGTTGTGCCGGTGCGTTCCAGTTGGAACCGCCTAGGCGATAGGCGGCCGCCTCGCAGGCGCGCTGGAGCTCGATGCCGGCGAGCGGGTCATCGTTGGGAAGGTCCTCAGGCGTGACGTTAACGAGCAGGGCGGCGTTTGCGTTGCGTCCGTCGCGGGCATTGAGGCTGGCGCCGTTGACGCACAGGTGGCCCTGCTCGGAAGAGGCGGCGACAACCTGCCCGCCGGGGCACATGCAAAACGAGAACACGCTGCGGCCGTTGGGAAGATGGGCGACGAGCTTGTAGGGAGCTGCTCCGAGGGCAGGATGTCCCGCCAAGGCTCCATATTGGGCTCGGTTGATGTCGCGCTGCGGATGCTCGATGCGAACGCCCATGGCAAAGGTCTTTTGTGCGAGGGCCACGTTGTGGTCCTTAAGGAGCTCAAAAATATCGCGAGCAGAATGCCCGCAGGCGAGGACGAGGTGTTTTGTCTCGATTGGCTCGTAAGCGGCGTCTTGGGACGATTGGACATCAATACCGGTGATGGCGCCAGACGCGTCGATGCGAATGTCGACGAGCTTCGTTCGATAACGGACGACACCTCCGAGCTGCTCGATGCGCTGGGATATAGCGGTGACAACCTTGGGAAGGATGTCGGAGCCAATGTGCGGCTTGGCATCCCACAGAATATCGCGGGGCGCACCCGCCTCGACGAAGGTTTCGAGGATGAGGCGATGGGCGGGATTTTTGGTTCCCGTATTGAGCTTGCCGTCCGAGAAGGTCCCCGCGCCGCCCAGGCCAAACTGGATATTGCTCTCGGGGTCGAGGATGCGCTCCTTTAGAAAGAGGTCGATCGCATGCGAGCGGCGAAATGCCGGGTCGCCGCGCTCGATGAGCAAGGGCTTCAGACCCGCTTCGGCAAGGGTGAGTGCGGCGAAAAGGCCGGCGCATCCGGCACCGACGACGACGGGGCGCTCTTTGGGTGCGCCGGAAACGGGGGAGGGGAATGAAGGCTCATCGTCTTCTATCGCGCGTACGCGCGAGCGGTCACGCTCGGCAACGCTGTCGACTGCTTCTCGCTCGAGGTGGGGACTAGTCAGCTCAACACGAAAGTTCAGGATAAAATGGACGTCTCGTTTTTTGCGAGCGTCGATCGACTTACGGTGGAGCTCGATGGACTTGATCTCGGAGTCCTTGCAACGTAGGACGCGCTTGGCGACTCGCTTGCCAACAATGAGGCAGGCATTTTCATCGCCGGCTTCATCGAGCGACGCGTTGACTTGGGTGATTTCGATCATCGAGGTCTCCTTAGAGGCAAGAAAGAGGCCGTCCGGTATCCCAGACGGCCCGAATGCGTTTTTGATTATAGACTTCGCGGCTACAGGCTGCTTGCAGCGCGAATGCCCGAGAGCCAGGCCCACGCAAGGTTAAAGCCTCCGCAATCGGCGTCGATGTCGAGCGCTTCGCCGCAGACGTAAAGCGGGGCGTCGACGGCGCTGCGCGCGCGTAGACTGGGTGTTGAGATGCTCTTGACAGATACGCCACCACGCGTGACCTGCGCCGAGCGCTCCTCGGCTGTTCCCTCGACGAGCAACTTAAAGTGCTTGAGGATCGAGACCAGGTGGATGACATCGTTGGAGCCTGGATGGCACTGCTCGAACGCCGTGCAGACGACGCGGGAGAGTTGCGGGGCGAGCATGCCGTCGAGCCAACGGGGATCGCGGGGCGAAAAGCCGCCGAGCAGCTCAACGCGCCGGTTGAGCATATCAAGCAGCTCGTCTTTGGAGAGGTCGGGGAAAACGTCGAGCAGGATCGTATCGCCGCGCTGGATACGACGGGAGAGGTTGAAGACAGCGACGCCCGAGATGCCGAAGGCTCGAAACAGGACTTCACCGTCTTCGTGCCAGAGCTCATTATGATTGCGGGCGAGCGTCAAGCGGGCGCGGACGCGCAGGCCATCCAACGTCTTGAGTGCCGCCCGATTGCCAACGACCGTTGCCGATACAGGGCAGAGGATGGGGCGCAGCGAAGTGAGGGGGAGGCGAAACGTATCGGCGATACCGGTGGGGTTGCCGCCCGTGGCGATAATTACGGCATGTGCCTGCAGGGCCGCGTTCTTGCGAGGGACATCAGCGAGTGCCTTCCGAAGCGAGCGGAGCTCCGATTTTCGGTCGTCGTGCTTTTTTGCCTTGAGTGCCCGCGCTGGACGGTCTATTTGGAGTGTCCAGCCTTCGGAAGCTTTGTGCGCCGAGGCAACGTTGGCTCCACAGATTAAGGTGATACCTAGGCGGTCGCAAACGTTGAGAAGCGCGTCGCGCACCGATTCGGCGCGAAGGGAGCGCGGGTACAGCCGGCCTTCCTCGGAGGTTGTCATGATGCCCAGCGAGGAGAAGAAACCCATAAGCTCTTGTTCGGGCTGGGGGCCCATAACGGATTCGACGAATGCGGGGTGGTTATACCGCTGTGGATCAATCGATTCGTTGGAGAGGTTGCAGCGGCCGTTGCCGGTCGCAAGGAGCTTAAGGCCGCAGGCGACATCGCGCTCAACGATGCAGACGCTTTTGCCAGCGCGTGCGGCCGTAATGGCGGCGGCGAGGCCTGAAGCCCCGCCGCCGATTACCAGGACGTCATAGAAGGCGCTCGTGTTCACTTAGGCCTCGTCGGTCTCGTGCGGGGTAATAGCCTCGACGGCAGAGACTGCCTTGGGCAACATGCCATCGGGCAGCGCGGTCTCGACCTCGCCCTTATCGCAGGCCTCGGCGAGTGACGGATTGATGGGAAGCGTGCCCAAGATGTCGAGGTTATAGCGCTCTGCGACCTCGGGGAGCTTGCTCTTGCCAAAGACCTCGATCTTCTTGCCGCAGTCGGGGCACTCAATATAGCTCATGTTTTCGACGATGCCCAGAATGGGGACGTTCATCTTCTCGGCCATGTTGACCGCCTTGGCGACGATCATCGAGACCAGATCCTGCGGGCTCGTGACGATGACGATGCCGTCGACGGGCAGTGACTGGAAGACGGTGAGAGCGACGTCGCCTGTTCCCGGAGGCATGTCGACCAGCAGGTAGTCGATGGGGCCCCACGAGGTCTCGCTCCAGAACTGCCTAATGGCGCCTGCGATGACCGGACCGCGCCAAAGGACGGGGTCGGTCTCGTTTTGGAGCAGCAGGTTGGAGCTCATGACCTTGACGCCGTGCTCGGAGATTTCGGGCAGCATAAGGTTGCCAAGGGCATGGACGTGGCGTCCGCTCATACCGAACATCTTGGGGATAGAGGGACCGGTGATGTCGGCATCGAGGACGCCGACCTTGTGGCCGTGACGGGCAAGCTCGGTGGCGATGGCACCGGTGACAAACGACTTGCCGACACCGCCCTTGCCGGAAAGCACGGCGATGACGCGCTTGACCTCGGACAGCGTGTTCTCCTCAAATTGCGACGGCGACGTTTGTCCGCCGGCGGCCTGTGCGTGCTCGCAACCCATGTATGACTCCTTTGTATATGTTGGGGCCGGGGCCCCGTGATGTGACACGAGCGTCATTGTACCCTCGTTTGCGAGCGGGAGTCATTTGCGATGCATTTGGGCCGAGCGTGCTTGCAATACGATGGGTCCAAGCGAATGGGCGGGCTTACTGAACTTTGCTGGCGAACTCGAGGTATTGCATGCGCTGCAGCTTGTCGATCGTCGAGGCGTATGGACTGTCTTCAGATTCCAAGTCGTAGCGCAGCCCGTCGGCACCGAGATAGCCGGCGACATTGATGGTGGGCACATCTGACCTTGTTGCAAGCAGGGCCTTTTGATAGTCGGTGAGCGGGGCGCCGATCTTATTAAGGGTAATGGCTGCAATCTCGTTTGCCCCGACGGTGTCGTAAACGTTGAACTCGGTATTGCCGGCGATTTCATAGTTAGCCCAGACGAAATATGTCGACTGGTAGTTACGGAAAGCGTGGTCTGCCGTATCTTCCTGAGGGTACAGCTCGTCGTTGAGGGTCGTTGCGGCGCTCGGCTGATGGTCGCCAAAAAAGACAAGAACAACCGGTCTGCCGATATTGCGGAGCTCGTTGATAAAGTACTCGAGGTCCCGGTCGGATGCGTTGATGCAGGTGAGATAGGTGTTGAGTGCGCTATTGGCGCCCTCGCTGGCTCCCTCGACCCAATAGTTTGTCAGCTCTTCGGCGGGAACGGTGCCATAGTCGTAGCCGCCGTGATTTTGCATCGTGACGTCAAAGATGAACTGCGGCGCTTCGTCGGTTCTAAGCAGGTCGAGTATCTTGTCGTAGGTGGCGTAGTCGCATACGCCGGCATGGTAACAGGGCGCACCTTCGAAATCGCCGATTGAAAGAAAGTCTCCAAAGCCCAGCTGCTGATAGATTTTATCTCGATGGTAGTTGACGGGGTTTTGTGGGTGCATAGCGGTAGCGGTATACCCAAGCTCCTTAAGGTCCTTTGCCAGGCTGTTGACGCCATTCATCTGATACAGCTGATAGGGGATCTTGCCTAATCCGACAAAGGCCGTTGTCGCTCCGGTCAAAAATTCGAATTCGGAGTTTGCCGTTCCGCCACCGGCGACCGAAGCGAGCATGGTGCCGCGAACAAGTGTGTCGGGAAGCGAGTTGTAGAATGCGGGGCCGGTGTACCCGGCCGCCTGGAGCTGCTCAAAGCACGAAAGGTCGCTAAAACTCTCGTTCATGACGGCAACAATCGTCGGTTTGATTTCATTGAACTGGGCAACGGCCGCCGCGCGCTGCTCGCTCGAGCCATACGTGCTGTCGTAGGTGGCGGCGAGCTCCTGCTCGATGCTCTGCGCCTCATCGGGCGTATAGTCTTCGGGCTTCTCAATGGGCAACTCGTTGACCATTTCGGTGAACGAAGTGATAAAACCCTGAGACGCATATGTGGTGATGGGCTGCCAACGGTCAAATCCAAAATTCAGCGCCTGCTCCAAGTCGATGCTGGAAAAGCCCGAGAGCCCCACAACGGTCACTAGCAGAAAAGCGCAGAGGTTAGCGGCGATTGCGGGGAAGACATGGGTGGGCGTACGGAGCTTTCTCGGTCGGATAAGCGAAAGAAGCCCCAGGGAAATCTCCAGCAGGGCTAGAGAGGTTACGATTCCGGCGGTAAAGGTAAACTCGTATCCCTCGCTCACTTCCATTGCGGTGCCAAGGGCCAAGATATCGCTTGGCAGGATGGCCTCGCCTTTAAACGTTATGACGAAGTGCTCGGCAATGCCAAGGATGCAACAGGCGACGGGCACGAGGGCCATGACGCCTCCATGACGCTGTCCCAGCAAATAAAGGGAGAGCAGAACCGTCGCGAGCAGCCCGACGGAAAACCCGAATGAGTTGGCGGGAATGCGATAGAACGTTTCGTTACAGGCAATTTCGAGTGAAACGAACGAGAGCGCTGAAACAGCGGCGATGACAAGGATGTCACGGCAAATACAGGCAACCGTTCCCGTCGCAAGATCGGTTTGGTCGATAAGTCCCGAAACCAAGGGCTCGACAAGAAGTATGACGGCGGTAGCACCGAGCGCCGAATAAGAAAGGACCCATAGGGAATTGTCCTCATTTACGAGCAATTGATTCGTAATCCATGCAGCTACCATGCCGAGCGGGATGAGGAGCGTCGCGCACCAAAAGACGCGGGCAATGGGCGGCTTTTCATTGTGTTTGATTGAAAAATACACGCGCACGACGACGGTGGCCACGATAAGGACGGCGATGAATATGGGCAGATTGGCCATGTCACTCGAAGTGATTTCAAGGGGGATATCTTCGGTCATGGACGTTCCTCTGTTACAGCAAATTAGGTTCAGTAGTAGATTACTGTAACCTTTCCACGGCATTTCGAGAAACAAAGCACCCGATACGCAAAGCTAAAGGTCTGCGAATCTTGTATTACGAACATCTGTGCGCGTCGAGTGCGCTAAACTCATCGGCAGTATGATTCGATGCAATAGGAGGCAAGGAGCTTCCATGTCTGATTCTTCTATCGTTATTCGCGGCGCTCGTGAGCACAACCTCCGTGATATCGATGTTTCCATTCCGCGTGACCAACTCGTGGTCATTACCGGTCTTTCTGGCTCGGGCAAGAGTTCGCTGGCATTTGACACTATCTATGCCGAGGGCCAGCGTCGATACGTCGAGAGTCTTTCGAGCTATGCGCGCCAGTTCTTGGGCCAGATGGACAAACCCGACTTGGATTCAATCGACGGCCTTTCGCCGGCGGTGTCGATCGACCAAAAGACGACGTCTAAAAACCCTCGCTCGACGGTTGGCACCGTAACCGAGATTTATGACTATCTGCGCCTGCTGTTCGCCCGTGTGGGCACCCCGCACTGTCCCGAATGCGGCCGCGTCATTGAGCGTCAGACGACCGACCAGGTTGCCGACAAGGTCTTGGCGGCGGGGGAGGGCCGCCGCGCGTTTGTGCTGGCACCGGTGGTGCGCGGGCGAAAAGGCGAGTACACCAAACTGTTTGAGGACCTTCGCGCCGAGGGCTTTAGCCGCGTGCGTGTCGACGGCGAAGTGCGTTCGCTCGACGATTCGATCGATCTGGACAAGAAGTTCAAGCACGATATCGAGGTCGTGGTCGATCGCATCGTGATCCGTGAGAATTCTCTGGGCCGTATCGCCGAGTCTGTTGAGCAGGCGACCGCGCTGGCTCACGGCAATGTAAACGTGTACATGCTGCCCGATCGTGATGCTCCCGAGGGGACCGAGGGCGAGCTTCTGGAGTATTCGTTGGCTCTGGCGTGCCCGGAGCACGGGCACTCCATCGACGACCTACAACCCCGCGACTTTTCGTTCAACGCTCCCTATGGCGCATGTCCTGAGTGCGACGGCCTGGGCTTTAAGAAAACCGTTGATGCCGAGGCGCTGATTGAGGATCCCTCGAAGTCCATTGCCGACGGAGTCTTTGGTAGCTTGTTTGGCAATTCGAACTACTATCCGCAGATTTTTGCTGCGGTCTGCAAACACTTTAAGGTGAGCGCCGATACGCCGTGGGAGGACTTGCCCCCTCGCGTGCGTCGTGCATTTTTGGATGGCCTGGGCGATACGAAGATCTCGGTCGACTACCAAAAGCTCGACGGACGTCGCAGCCAGTGGGATACCAAGTTTTCGGGCGTTCGCAACATCCTGTACGAGCGCTATACCGAGACAACCAACGAGAACACCAAGGCGCGCTTGGAGAAGTACATTCGCGAGGAGCCGTGCTCGAGCTGCCACGGCGCTCGTTTGCGCCCTGAGATGCTCGCTGTCACCGTGGGCGGCAAGTCCATTTATGAGGTTTGCTGCCTGTCGTGCCGCGAGTCGCTCGAGTTTTTTGAGGGCCTGGAACTCACCGAGCGCCAACAGTTTATCGGCGGCCGTATCGTCAAGGAAATCCTGGAGCGCTTGCGTTTTCTGGTCGATGTTGGACTCGACTATCTGACACTCGATCGTGCCTCGGCGACGCTTTCCGGTGGCGAGGCGCAGCGTATTCGTCTGGCAACGCAGATCGGCGCGGGTCTCATGGGCGTGCTCTATATTCTGGACGAGCCCTCGATCGGTCTTCATCAGCGTGACAACGAGCGCTTGATCAAGACGCTCGAGCGCCTGCGCGATATCGGCAATACCGTTATCGTCGTCGAACACGACGAGGATACAATCCGTGCCGCCGATTACGTGATCGACATGGGGCCCGGCGCCGGCGTCAACGGCGGACACGTAGTCGCGGCGGGAACGCCTGCCGATATCATGGCGTGTCCTGAGTCGATGACGGGCGCTTATCTGACCGGCAAACGAATGATCCGGGTGCCTGATGAACGGCGCAAGCCCGGTCGCGGCTGCCTTAAAATTACGGGCGCTCGAGCCAACAACCTCAAAAACTTAACTGCCAAGATCGAGTTTGGTACGCTTACGGTTGTTACCGGCGTGTCGGGATCGGGCAAGAGCTCCCTGGTTACCGATACCATTGCGCCTGCCCTTACGAATGCCATTCACCGTTCGACGCGCCCTGTGGGTCCGTATAAGAAAATCGAGGGCATCGAGTGTATCGATAAGGTTATCGATATCGACCAGTCGCCGATTGGCCGCACGCCGCGTTCCAACCCTGCTACCTATATCGGCCTGTGGGATGATCTTCGCGCGCTGTTTGCGAGTACGCCGGAGTCGAAGGCGCGCGGCTACTCGCCGGGTCGTTTCTCCTTTAATGTGAGTGGCGGGCGCTGTGAGGCGTGCAAGGGCGACGGACAGATCAAGATCGAGATGCACTTCCTTCCCGATATCTACGTTCCCTGCGAAGTTTGCGGCGGTAAACGCTACAACCACGAGACACTCGAGGTCACCTACCGTGGCAAGACCATCTCGGACGTACTTGACATGAGCGTGGCCGAGGCACTGGCCTTCTTTGGGAATATCCCGCAGATCAAGCGAAAGCTCCAGACACTGTACGATGTAGGCTTGGGCTACGTGAGCCTGGGCCAGCCCGCCACGACGCTTTCGGGCGGCGAGGCGCAGCGTGTGAAACTCGCCAAGGAGCTTCATCGACGTCAGACGGGCAAGACGTTCTATATTTTGGACGAACCGACGACCGGCCTTCATTTTGAGGACGTCCGCCAGCTGCTCGATGTGCTGCAGCGCTTGGTCGATGCGGGCAACACGGTGCTGGTGATTGAGCACAACCTTGATGTTATCAAGGTTGCCGACCGCCTGATCGATATGGGTCCCGAGGGCGGTAACGGCGGCGGAACCGTCGTGGTTTCGGGCACACCGGAGCAGGTTGCGGACTGTCCGCAGAGTTATACGGGCAAGTTTTTGGCGCCGTTGCTCAGGCGTGACCGGGAGCGTCAGGCTCAACTTGATGCTCAATAAATAGGAGATTCAGTTTATGGGCGCCATCGACTCCTTGTGATTCGATGGCGCTTGCTGTGCCGAAGTGACGTATGCAGCCGAATTGGACATATACTTAATCCTTGCGTCCGAATGCGAGGGAAAGGATATGTCATGGCAAAGGCTGTAAAGACGCCAAAAACCAATGCGATGCGCGAGCTGGAAAGCGCCGGCATTTCCTATGTTCTACATACGTACGAAGACGATGGTGATGAGTCGGTGGGCCTGGGGGTCGCGATTTCGGAGCAGCTTGGCGAGGAGCCCGGTCAAGGATTTAAGACTTTGGTCTGCGTGACACCGTCCAACGACTATGTCGTGTGCTGCATCCCTGTTGCCGACGAGCTCGATCTAAAGTCCGCCGCGCGTGCCGCGGGGGAGAAGTCCTTGGCCATGATGCATGTGAAGGATTTGCTTGCGGCGACTGGCTACGTTCGCGGCGGCTGCAGCCCGGTCGGCATGAAAAAACGCTACCGGACGCTCATTGATGAGACATGCGTCCTTTGGGATACCATTTTTATTTCGGGAGGCAAGCGTGGTTATCAGCTCGAGCTTGCACCCGATGATTTAATTGGATTTTGCGGGGCGACGGTTGCCGCGATTACGAGAGAGGACTGAGCGATGCCGCAGGAAGAATTGAAGCGCGGAACTCATTTTGCAAAAGAATCTGCGCCTCAGACACCCTCATCCGAAGCTTCTTCGTCGCGAGATGACACTGACGACATGGGCTCGTCGGACTACTCCACGGTTGGTCGTTCCGCCGGGCTTATGACCATCCTGACCATCGTGTCTCGCGTCACCGGTTTTATCCGCACGTGGGCAATGGCGGCCGCTATCGGCATGTCGCTGCTCTCGTCCTCCTATCAGGTCGCCAACAACCTGCCCAATATGCTCTACGAACTCGTGATGGGCGGTATGCTCGTGACGGCGTTTTTGCCCGTGTACATGGGCGTGAGGCGTGAGCAGGGTCGCGAGGCCTCGAACGAGTACGTGGGCAACCTGCTCGGCATTCTGCTTTTGGTGCTGGGTGGCATTTCGTTGCTGGGGACCGTGTTCGCCCCGGGCTTTATCTGGACGCAATCGTTCCTTTCGGGTGACGGCGGCAGCATGGATACCGCTGCGTTCATGTTCCGTTTCTTTGCCATCCAGATTCTGTTTTATGGTTTGGGTTCGGTGTTCTCGGGCGTTCTCAACGCACACCGCGACTACTTCTGGTCGACGTTTGCCCCGGTCCTCAACAATGTGATCGTCATTGCGAGCTTTATGGGTTTTGCGCCCGTGTCCGCACAGTTTGGCGACCGTGCCGGCATCATCTTGATTGCGGCCGGTACGACCCTCGGTGTCTTTGTTCAGATGGCATGTCAGATCCCCGCGCTTGGCAAGCACGGCGTGCATCCCCATATCCATATCGACTTTAAGGACCCCGCGCTGCGCCAGACGATTGCGCTCGGTATCCCGACGCTGCTCGCCACGGTGTGCATGTTTGTCTCGACTTCTATCACCAACGCTGCCGCGCTGGTGGTCCAGCCCGAGACTGGCCCTTCCGTCATCGCCTATGCGCGCCTGTGGTACACGCTGCCCTACGCGCTGATTGCCGCCTCGCTTTCGACGGCGCTCTATACCGAGCTCTCTCACGACGCACAGGAGAAGGATTACGACAGCGTTCGCACGGGCATTTCGCGTGGCGTCGCCCAGATGCTGTTCTTCCTGATTCCGTTCGCGCTGTACCTGATTGTCTTCGCGCGTCCGCTCAACATGATTTACTGTGCCGGCAAGTTCGATGAATCCGGCGTGGCGCTGGTGTCCGAGTTCCTTGTCTACCTGGCGTTCTCGCTGCCGCTCTACGGCGTGGTCGTGTTGATGCAGAAGAGCTTCTCAGCCTTGCTCGACATGAAGCCCTATAGCCGCTATTGCCTGTATTCCGCCATCGGCCAGGCCGGCTCGGTTCTGCTGCTTGGCGTTGTGCTGGGCTTCGGTATGCCGGCAATCGCGCTTTCGTATGTCGTCGACTACGTGATCTTGGTCGGCTGTTCGCTGTGGTGGCTGCGTCGTCGCCTGCGTGGCCTTCAGGTCAAATCTATCCTGCATGGCGGTTTCTTTGGCCTTTTGCTCGGTGGCCTGGGTGCTGCCGCAGGCGCCGGCGTCATGTGGGCGCTTGAACACTTTGTCGGGGCACTTGGCGGCTCGATTCTGATTACTCTTGGCTACGTTTGCGTTGCGGGTGTCGTCTCGCTTGCTGTTACCTTTGGCCTTGCCGTCGTCCTTAAGATGCCCGAGGTCTCGGCGCTGCTTCGTCGCAAGTAGGTGCGCGTGTCCGGTCACGACAACATTCCAACGCTTGCCGAACAGGTTTCGCGCGTTCCCACACAGCCCGGATGCTACCTTTGGAAAGATGCCAAGGGCGATGTCATCTACGTGGGCAAGGCGAAAAACCTGCGCGCCCGCATGCGTCAATACGTGACACTGCAGGATGAGCGTCAAAAGATCCCGCTGATGATGCAGCTGGTGGCGAGCTTTGACTATAT
>CABUZD010000032.1 GCA_902495945.1 uncultured Collinsella sp. | reverse complement strand
CTCAGCGGTCAGTACGATCTGGCTTGCGTCCATACGGATATCTCCCCAACTCTGATCAAACAATCAACTGTCAACAAAACGAAAAAGACCGGCTAGCCTGCGGGCAAGCCGGTCAGGTGCTCACCCCAAAGGGATGGGACTACTCTGCGTCCGCGTCGCTGTCCTCTGCCTGCTTCTTCTTGGCAGCAGCGAGCTTGGCCTCGAGCTCAGCGATCTCCTTGTCCTCCTCGGACTGCTCGACCACGACCTCCTCGGCCTGCTTGGTCTCGGCCTTATCATCGCCCTCCATACCCTCGCGGATATTCTTGACGGTAGAGCCGAGGGACTTGCCGAGCTTCGGCAGGTTCTTGGGCCCGAAGATAATCAGGACAACGACGAGAATAATGATGAGCTCAGGAGCCCTCAGTCCAAACATGTAGACCTCCACAATACAGCGAGACAAGCTCGAATGAGTATACCGCGGGTATCGCGGTATCACAACACTAGCTAAAAAAAGGGACCGCAAGAAGCGGTCCCTCCTCATGCTCTGGTCGGGTTGACTGGATTTGAACCAGCGACCCCTGCGTCCCGAACGCAGTGCTCTACCAAACTGAGCCACAACCCGTTAGCTCGACTATAGTAACAAAGATTTTCGCCGCGTGCTAGAGAAATTTTTATTTCTTTGGCGCGTCGATTTGAACCGTGTTGGGAATAAACTCAGTCGCGCAGGCCCACCAGCCATTTTGCTGGGCAGCATCGGCAAGCCTTTCGACCGTGGCAGCGGTGTCGCAAATGGCAAACGAGCAGGCACCCGATCCGCACACATCTACAGCAACGGTTCCGTCCTGTTTACGCAGCCAGTCGAGGACCGTTTGAATCTGCGACTCCATCTGTGCGGAAATGACACCCAGATTGTTATGGATGAGTGCATATGCCGTCTCGGCATCACCAGCACGCAAGGCAGAAGCTATCGCGCCGGGCTTGTCCGCAGGCACCGGGGCCTCGTCAAAACGTCGATAGGCTTCAATTGTCGAAACGCTTGCCTCGCGCGGCTTGACCAGCACGACGGGCGTCGCGGGCAGCGCGGGGTACTCAGTTGCTAGCACGTCTCCCCCACCTACGTAGAACGCAGGACTCGCGTGCAAAAAGAACGGGACGTCAGCACCAATGCCCCGCGCAATATCGTCGAGCGCTGGGTCGGTGCGATCAATGCCCCAGAGCTCTGCCAAGGCGACAATGACCGCGGCCGCATCCGTCGAGGGGCCGCCCAAGCCGGCGCACAATGGAATGCGCTTCTCAATCGTCACGCAGATGTTTGCCTCGCGACCATAATGCTCGGCCATAGCAACCGCAACCCGATACGCCGTATTCTTTTGCATGGGAAAATCTGATGCCGGAACCGTCTGGACGGTCAGCGCCTGCGCCGGCGTGACCGTCACGGTATCGGAAAGACCGACGGCCGCCATCAGGGAATCGACCCTGTGGTAGCCGCGGTCATCGCGCTCGGTATGAACCCCCAGGTAGAGGTTAATCTTTGCCGGCGCGGAAAGAGTCAGGGACCGATCGGTCACCGTTAATGCTCCTCGAGCTGATTGCCGAGCGGGGTAAAGATATGCTCGCCGCTCTCGGGGTCGAACAGCTCGACCTGACCGGTGAGCACATCGATATACTGGTAGGACTGACGCGACTTGCGGCCACGACGCTCGTCAACCTCGACAATGAAGACGGCCGGGTGGACGCTCTTGATGGTGCCCATGCGCTCGACGACGCGGGTACGGCCCATGTTGGCCTTAACCTTGACGCGATCGCCCACCATATCGGTCAGCTTCTCGTGGATGTCGTCGACGTGATTGACTTCCATCTCTTCCATGAACAGGGCCTCCAGAAGGTGCAATTCAAAAAGGGGATAATACCCCTAAGATAGACAAAACTCTAATACTATAGCACCCTGTTGTGGCCATACGCAAGTAGCTAAAAAAGCCCGGTCTCGAATACGTACCAGACGACAATCTCGCGTAACCTAAAGGTTATCGGTGTCCAAGACGATGGTGAATGGGCCGTCGTTGACCAAGTCGACTTTCATATCGGCGCCAAAAATGCCGTGCGCCACGTGTTCGACATCTTGGCGAACGAGCGTCAGGAAGTACTCGTAGAGCTCGTTGGCAACATCGGGCGCGCCGGCATCCGTAAACGATGGGCGGCGACCGTGGCGGCAGTCAGCGAACAGCGTGAACTGCGACACCACGAGCACCTCACCGTCGACATCGGCAAGCGCCAAGTTGGTCTTGCCGTTCTCGTCCTCGTTGATGCGCAGCCCGCGGAGCTTGCCCCACAGCTTATCGGCCTCGGCACGCGTATCGCCATGGCCCACACCCAGCAGCACCAGGTAGCCGCGTCCAATGCGGCCCACGCACTCGCCGTCGACCGTCACGCCGGCGTTGAGTACGCGCTGCACCACCGCACGCACGGCCTACTCCTCGCCCGTCAGTTTGGCGGATAGGTGCTCGAGCGCATGGAATCGATGGCTGATGGCGTTCTTCTCGTCAGCCGTCAGCTCGGCCATGGTCTTGCCCGGCGTGTCGACCGGCAGGAACAGCGGGTCATAGCCAAAACCATGGTCGCCGCGGCCCTCGTGCGCGATAACGCCCTCGCAGGCGCCCTCGCCATAGGTGACCAGACCGTCCGTGTCGATGAGCGCGACGACGCTCATAAAGCGCGCGGTGCGGTCCTCATCTGCCACGCCTTCCAGGTTAACGAGAAGCTTGGCGTTGTTGGCGGCATCGTCGCCGTGCACGCCCGCATAGCGCGCGCTATACACACCGGGCTCACCGTCCAGCGCGTCGACGACCAAGCCCGAATCGTCGGCAATGGCCATAAGGCCCGTCTCCTCAACCGCGGCTTGGGCCTTGATGATGGCGTTCTCCAAAAACGTCGTGCCGTTTTCCTCGGGATCCTCAAAATCACCCAGCTGGCCGAGCGCCACAAAGCGCACCTCGGGCATGACCTTGCCCAAAATGGCCTCGATCTCGGTGAGCTTATGAGCGTTTCCGGTTGCCACGACGATGGTCGCCGCCGGGTCGAGGGTGTCGATGTCAATCTTCTCAAGTGCCATGACTGGCCTCCTTGTCTCTATAGCAAGCCGCGTGAGGGGCGTTTGGGCACTTGACCTCTCCCCTCTCAGGCGATCGGACCTTTCAACGCAGCATTTCAGCAGATAAAACCTACCAAAATAAACCTGTCCCTTTTTGGCAGGTTAGGCGATGGCTTGGCGCTGAAGCTCGATGAGCTCGGCGACACCCTTGTCACCCAGGTCAAGCAGGGCGTTGAGGCGTTTGCGGTCGAAGGGCGCCTGCTCGCCGGTGCCCTGGAGCTCGATCATCTCACCGGTATCGGTGGCGACGAGGTTCATGTCGACCTCGGCATGACTGTCCTCGGAATAATCGAGGTCAAGCAGCGTATTGCCGTCGACAACGCCCATAGAGATGGCAGCCACCTGGCCGGTAAGCGGGATGCGCTCGATCTTGCCCGCCTCGACCCACATGGCGAGGGCGTCGTGCAGCGCCACCCAGGCGCCGGTGATGCTCGCTGTACGCGTGCCGCCATCGGCCTGAATCACATCGCAGTCGACGGTGACGGTGTACTCGCCGAGCGCCTTCATGTTGACGACGGTACGCAGGCTGCGGCCAATGAGGCGCTCGATCTCCATGGAGCGACCCTTGCGGTTGGCGTGCTCGCGCTTGCAGCGCTTGCCGGTCGACGCCGGCAGCATGGCGTATTCCGCGGTCACCCAGCCGGCCTTAGCTCCCTTTCGCCAGCCCGGCACGCCCTCCTCGATAGTGGCGGCGCACAGCACGCGCGTGTCACCGAACTCGGCCAAACACGAGCCGTGGGCGTGCTTCATGACGCCACGGGTGAGCTTAACGGGGCGCAACTCGTTGGCGGCGCGGCCGTTGGCGCGGTTGACCTGCATGTACTCCATAGAAATATCCTTTCGGCAAAATATGTGGCGAAGGCTTTGGCGGCTGCCTTACATCTATTTCAGCTCATCGATATCGATATGTTCGATGCTCTTGAGCGGCTGACCAAAGATAAAGCTGCCCGCCACCGCAAACTCGGCAATGTTATCGGCCGTCGTGGCAAAACGATGCTGCGGCTCGGCGGCGTCGCCCGCCAGCTGCTCGCGGCGCGTGAGGATATCGGTCAGCTCGCGCGTGGTCTCCTCGGCGGAACTCACGACGCGCACCCCAGGCCCCAGCGCATGGCGGATAGGTCCCACCAACAGCGGAAAATGCGTACAGCCGAGCACCACGGTATCGATGCCGTGGTCGCGCAGCGGCTCAACCGTGGCACCCACCAGCGCACGCACGGCAGGCGTATCGAAGATGTCCTCGTTCTCAAGCCACTGTTCCTGCAGATGTGCACCCGAGGCGAGCTCGTGTTCGACAACCTCGACAAAGCTCGAGGCTGGACAGCCGTATACATCGACGCCGGCATCTAGATCCTGAATGGCGCGCGTGTAGGCGCCCGAGCGAATGGTGAGGTTGGTGGCGAGCACGCCCACGCGACGCGTACGCGTGCTGTTGATTGCCGCACGGGCACCCGGCGCGATCACGCCGATCACGGGAACGTCGAGCACCTGCTGGGCCAGACGCAAGGCCGCAGCGGTCGCCGTGTTGCAGGCGATGACCATGATCTTGACGTCGTGCTTCGACAGCCAACGGCCCGCCTGCAACGCAAACGAGCGCACCTCATCCTCGGTGCGGGTGCCGTAGGGGCAGCGCTTGGTGTCGCCAAAGTAGTAGACGGACTCGTGCGGCAGCGCCGTCGCAATCGCGCGCGCAACCGTCAGACCGCCCAAACCAGAATCGAACACGCCAATCGGGCGCGTGTCGCCTGCCGGATTCTCGATATCGGACATTACCTCACCAGTCTCTCTCGAAAAGACATGTCCAAGTGCGGCGACGCCGCGCTACGAACGCGCCGCGACCAGCAGCTCTGCCGTCGCCGCCCAACCGTCGACAATTTTGCCGCGCGTAACGAAAGCGTTCTCGCAAGCAGCCAGGAACTCGGGCGCGCCGGCGCTCGTCAGGCCATTCTCGACCAGGCAGAACGTGCCCACGTGATCGGCCATGTAGAAGTCGGACTCGGAATCGCCGAGCGCCAACGTCTCCTCGCGCTCGATCCCCAGGTGCTCGCAGAAGCGCGCAATGGCGACGCCTTTGTTGAGGCCCGCGGGGTTGATGTTGAAGGCGCGACCGTCCTCGACGCGATCGAGCTCGAGCGTCGTCGGCTTGGACAGATGAGTCAGATGGCCGTTGCAAGCCCAGATCAGACCGCAGCCGGCCTCGTCCAGGATGGCCTGGACCTCATCGTCGGGCACATTGCCGCGCATGCCGACGGTGACCTCACGGTATTTGTAGCCGGTCGACATGTCGTTGTGGTACTCGATCTTGTGCGGCCAGCGGGCAAGGATCTTCTCGCACACGCCGGTCTGCTCGATCACCTGGTGCGGCGTGAGGCCGCAGGCGGGGTCGTAAGGCATGTCACCGGTCAGATACTCCCAATCGTTGGCTTTGAGGTCGTACATAACCAGACCGCCCATCTCACCAATGTAGGAGTTGAGGCCGAGCACGCGCGCGTCCTCGTGGATCATGGTACGGTTGCGGCCCGAGGTGGGAACCACCTGAATACCAGCGCGAGCGAGCGCTACGACGGCCTCGACGAGTTTGGTCGAGGGGTTGCCGTCGTTGTCGCGCAGCACGCACGAGCCGGGTGCGAGCATCGTGGCATCCAGGTCGGTAAAGACGTACTTGACCTTGGCCAAACGCTCGCGCATCTCGCCCGAAAGCTCGGCAACGGTCGGCAGGGTGTTGTGGGACATGGTTACTCCGTTTACGTAGAAGGGTTTGGACTTGGACGGCATGTTTTGATTGAGGGAACACGCTTATGGCGACAGCGCACTCAGAGCGCCGCCGCCATCATGGTTCATTAGTCAAACTGGGTAACATCGATTAGGCGATTGGCCAGCGAAAGGTCGCTCTCGACGGGCACGAACTCGTCGCCCACGTGCATGAGCTCCTCGTCACCCTTTGCCAGCAGCAAGACAATGGTGGGAGCATCGGGGTTGACGTACTCCTCGCGCGCCGCCTTGAACGCCGCATGCACGGCGGCTTCGCGGTCGAGGATGATCTTGTTCGGCGTATCGTCGGGAACATGCTCGGCAAGCTCGCGACAGACCTTCATCGGGTCTTCGTGAGCTGGATCCTCGTTGGCAAAGATCATCAGGTCGGAATACGGTGCGGCCTCACGCGGAAGCTGCTCGCGGCGCTCCTGCGCCTTGCCGCCGGCAGCACCAAACACTGCGATGACCGGGCTAGCGGGAAACGCGCGCTTGACCGACGAGAAAAGCGAACGGAACGAAAGCTGGTTGTGCGCATAGTCGACAACGCAGATCACGCGGCCGTCCTTCGACTCCACGACCTCCATACGGCCCGGCACACGCAGTTTGGAGAGGCCCTTCTTGATGGCATCGATACCGATGCCAATCTCGCGCGCAGCGGCGATAGCGACCAGCGCGTTCTCCACGTTAAAGTCTCCCGCGATACCCAGCAGGATCTTCTCCCCCGCCTCGGACTCGTCGGCGCTCATGCCGTGCAAGTTGAACTCGATGTTAAAGCCGAGCATGCGGACATCGCTCGCCCACAGGCTTGCCTCGGGATGCTCGACGCCAACGGTCACCAAGCGCTCGGCCGTCGACGCTGCCTCTAGCACACGGTCAACCTCTTCGGTGCCTAGATTCACCACGGCGGTCTTTGCCTGGTCAAAGATCCTGAGTTTGCTCTCAAAATAATCCTCAAACGTGGGGTGTTCGATCGGCGAGATGTGGTCGCGGCCGATGTTGAGGAAGCACGCCACGTCAAACGGCAGATTCTCGACGCGTTGGTACTTGAGCGCCTGGCTCGAAACCTCCATGACCATGGACTGGCGACCGGACGTGCGGCAGTTGGCGATATGGCGCCAGACCTCGGGGGCCTCGGGCGTAGTATTGGTGCTCTCGTAGCACTCGATGCCATCGTCGGTACTCACCGAGCCGATCATGCCGCAGGACTCGCCCGCCGCTTTGATAATCGACTGGAGCATAAAAGCGGCCGTGGTCTTTCCCTTGGTACCGGTGATACCCACGATCTTGACGTCGTGGTCGGGACGGTCGTAGACCTCCGGCGGCAACAGGGCCATGGCCGTGCGAACGCTATCAACAACCAGCATCGCAGCACCGCTCTCCTGCGCCAGCGGCTCCAGAGACTCGACCAGTGACTCCTCGCACACAAATGCGACGGCGCCCGCATCGAGCGCCATGCTCAAAAACGCGGGCTTAAAGGCAGCACCTTTGCAGAAGAACACGTCACCTGCCGAGACCGCGCGCGAATCAAACGAGCAGCCGGTCACGGCACGCTCGTCAACCTGCTCTGATGCGCGCAGCTCGCCGCACACATCGAGAAGCTTGGCAAGCGTATCGACCGTGGTCACGGTCGCGGAATCCGAATGGTGCATCTTTCACCTTTCTCAGCCATTTGGCAGGGACGGTTTTCATAGTAACTGAAACGTGCTCGCGCAAAAACGGCTCCCGGAGGAGCCGTTACGCGCAGGCATTCGTAAGCCGAGACTAGGCAGCCTGAACAGAAGGCTGGCCCTCGTCGATAAAGAAGCGCTTGTACCACACTAGGAACACGAGCGGCGTATAGATCTTGCGCTGGAAATCGCCCTTGCCCGCAAAGTGCAGATCGAGCAGGTGCATGAGCTCGTCGGTATCGAAGAACTCGCTTGCCCACGGCGCGGTGAAGTACTCCTTGACATAGTCGTACCACTTTTGCTCGCGCAGCCAGTAGACAATCGGCACCGGGAAGCCCACCTTGGGACGGGTGGCCCACTCATCGGGCAGCGACTTGTTGGCAGCGTGGCGGAGTACCTGTTTGTTGCCGTTCTCGTTGATGCGGTAGCGGTCGGGAATGTGCTCGGCGAACTCCATGACTTTGCGGTCCAGGAAGGGCACGCGCAGCTCCAGCGAGTGTGCCATGCACATCTTGTCGGCCTTGAGCAGAATGTCGCCCGGGAGCCACATGTTCATGTCCAGGTACTGCTTCTTGACCAGCTCGGGCTGATCCTTCACGCGCGCATAGATGGGAGCGGCAAGCTCGAAGGCGCCATCGCCGGTGTTGTACTCGGGCTTGAGCACGCCGTCGACCTCGCGCTCCGGCCATACCAGAGCCTGTCCCAGGAACGACTTCTCGGGAATCTCGGCACCCTTGACCAGGAAGTTATGTCCCTTGAAGTACGGCATATGCAGCGCCAGGTTACCGAGCGCGCGACGGATGGGCAGCGGCACCATCTTTTTGTACTTGCGCACCGGGACCGTATCCTCGTAGTAGGCGTAGCCGCCAAAGAGTTCGTCGGCGCCTTCGCCCGAAAGCACCACGGTGACGTCCTTGCGGGCCATCTCGGCCAAGAACCACAGCGGCACGGAAGACAGGTTGGACTGCGGCTCGTCCATGTGATACTGGATGTCCTCGAGCGCACCGAAGAACTCGTCGGCGGTAATCATCTTGCGAACGTTCTCGACGCCGAGCTTATCGGAAAGCTCCTTGGCGTAGTTGGTCTCGTTGAAATTCTTGTAGTCAAAGCCCACCGAGAAGGTCTTGTCGGGCATAAGGCAAGCGGCGATGTAGCTGGAGTCGACGCCACCGGAGAGGAACGACGCGACCTTGACATCGGCGATGCGATGGGCCTCGACGCTCTCGTGCACGACCTCGTCCAGCTCGTCGACATACTCTTCGAACGGCTTCTCGACGGCAGAGTAATCGCAATCCCAGTAGCGCTCGATGTTCATCTTGCCGGTCGGGATATCGACGGTAAAGTAGTGCGCCGGCGGCAGCTTGTAGACACCCTCGAAGAAGGTCTCCTCGGTTGCCGAATACTGCAGCGTCATGTACGGACGCAGAGCCTTTTTGTTGACCGCCTTGTGGAAGTGCGGGTAGTCCAGGAAGCTCTTGATCTCGGAACCAAAGAGCACGCCCGGAGCGCCGTCGCCCGCATCGGCCATGGGATAGTAGTAGAGCGGCTTGATGCCAAAGATGTCGCGGGCGCCAAAAAGCTTGTTCTTCTTTTTGTCCCAGATGACGAAGGCGTACATACCGCGCAGGCGATCGAGGACGGCCTCGCCCCACTCCTCGTAGCCGTGCAGGAGGCTCTCGGTGTCGGCGCCGCAATGGAACTTGTAGCCCTTGGCTTCGAGCTCGGAACGGAGTTCTTGGAAGTTGTAGATCTCACCGTTGAAGACAATGACGACGCTGCCGTCCTCATTGGCCATGGGCTGAGCGCCGGCCTCGGTCAGGTCGAGGATCGACAAGCGGCGGAAGCCGAGGGCAACGCGGCCGTCGATAAACTGACCGCCCATGTCGGGACCGCGATGGACGATGCGGTCCATCATCTTGGTGAGCACCTCGGATTGGTTATCCGTCCCACCGACAAAACCGACAAAACCGCACATATACTATCCCCTCTGCTGTTGCTGGGCATCAAATCGAATCAGTAGCTTTTGAGTATACCCGAGGGCGTAAAGAGGGGCGGAATGTTCAGGCAATCTCAACTGAATCAGCTCCGCTGCGACACGTGCCAGTTACCTTTAATGGATATGAGATGAATGAGGCGATTGTTTTGCTATACTCTCTCCGCACGGGCGATTGGCGCAACGGTTAGCGCAGGTGCTTTACACGCACAAGGCTGGGGGTTCGAATCCCTCATCGCCCACCATTGAATTGGAAACGGTCCTCGAAAGGGGACCGTTTTTGTTTGGGCCCATTTCATGGGATTCGAACCCGCAAGGGTGCGGAGCTGAGGAAACGCGAAGCGTTTTCCAGCGCAGCACGCGAGGAGCGAAGCGACGAAGCGGATGCGGGCGGCGGAGCCGCACGCGGACATCCCTCATCGCCCACCACTGATTTGATAGGCCTCCAGCGATGGAGGCCTTTCCTTTTTCATGCCCAGCGCATGGGATTCGAACCCGCCAGCACGTCTGTCACAAAGGCCGTGGTCAAAAAATGGCAAAAATGAGTACTGCTACTTTGTTTGCAACATATAAATAGACAGTATTTGCTTAAGTTACGCAACATATGTCCATTATAAGGACTAACAGTTAGATCAAAATCGTGTATTCATCGCCATTTCGACTTGATATCTGGCCTTATTAGTCCAAAACTGCTGCTACCAAATCGGTAGCAGTACTCATATTTGATGTTTTTTGGTCAGCAGGTCCCCCTTGCCTTAGCAAATCTAAGGCAAAACGGGCTCCAGACCGCTGAATCATGCCGCATAGGGCACGTCAGCAGTCCGGAACCCGGTCCAAATTGAGTTATTGCACCGCGTTAGCCCAAGACACCCGACAGGATCTCAATCAGACTATCCACGTCGGCTTCCTCGCAGACGAGCGGCGGCAGGAAACGCAGCGTATGGGCACCCGTAGCGTTAATCACGACACCGGCGGCCAGCGCGCGGGCAACAATATCATGCGCATCGCCCGCAGCATCATCCAAATCACAGCCGAGCATCAAGCCGCGGCCACGCACCTCGGTCACGTGCGGCAGCTTAGCGAGCTTTGCCTCCATATAGGCGCCTACCTTGGCAGCATGGTCGGCATAATCGCCGCGCACGAGCGCGGAGAGCGTCGCGGCACACGCCGTGATGGCCAGGCAGCTACCGCCAAAGGTCGAACCATGATCGCCGGGCTTAAAGACGTCGGCGATTTCCTTCTTTGCCACCACGGCACCCATGGGCACGCCGTCGGCAATGCCCTTGGCAAGGCTCATGATGTCAGGCTCCACGCCATAGGTTTGGAATGCAAACGGCTTGCCGGAGCGGAAGATGCCGCACTGGACCTCGTCGGCGATAAGCACGGCGCCCACTTCGTGTGCCAGGTCGCGCGCCGCCGCCATAAACTCCTCGGTCATGGGGTGCACGCCACTCTCACCTTGGATCGGCTCGAGCATCACGGCGCAAATTTCACTGCCCAGCTGCTTAAAGATCGCACGCAGTTCATCGACATCGTTGGGCGTGCAGGCCACAAAGCCACCCGGCAGTGGGCGGAAGCTGTCCTGCAGCCAATCCTGCATGGTGGCGGCAATGGTCTCGAGCGTACGGCCGTGGAACCCGCCGCGCGTGCACACGATGGTGTTGCCGCCATTACCGGCACGCTTGGCGTACAGGCGCGCGAGCTTCATCGAGCCCTCGTTGGCCTCGGCGCCAGAGTTGGCAAAGAAGGTCTCCCAAACCTGCTCATCCGCAGCCGGGGCACCAAGAGCAGCTGCCGTGGTCTCATCGCCGGCGACAACGGCATCGGCAAGCACGCGCGCACCATCTACGTCGTCGTTAGCAAGCTTGGACAGCAGCGCCGCGACCTGTCCGCGCTGCTCGATGTAGAAGTAATTGGAGACATGCATGAGCTTTTTGGTCTGTGCCTCGAGCGCCGAGAGCACAGCCGGGTCGCCATGACCTAGGCTGCACACGCCGATGCCGGCAAGAAAGTCGAGGTACTCACGGCCATCGTCGCCGGTGAGCTTCATGCCGTGACCCTCGACAAACTCGACCGGAGAGCGGCCAAAGGTATGCATAACGTAATGGGATTCAAGCGATTGCTGAGCTGCAAGTGACATGGGATGCCTTTCGTTGGGCGCCAGACGGCGCGGGGCTATGGGTGCAGGAATGGGGCGGCTGCGGGTCAGCTAGACCGTCTGAAGCTTCTCGACCTCGTCAAGGTTTTCGGTCAGACGCGCAGCAAACGTCGAAAGCGGATGCGGATGCGTATCGAACTCGTAAGCCGTCTCGGTGGAATGGATCACGGTGCCGACGCCGTCATCGGTCAGCAGCTCCAGGAGCAGCGAATGCGGCGTAGTACCGTTAATGATGTGGGCACGAAATACGCCGCCGGTAAGCGCATCGACGGCCGCGCGCAGCTTGGGAATCATGCCCTTATCGACCTCGCCGCCGTAGAGCATTTCGTTAACCTCGTCGAGCGTTAGGTTGGAGATAAGCGAGTCCTTGTCGCTAAAGTCCTTGTACAGGCCATCGACATCGGTCAAAAAGATCGCCTTATGCGCGTGGAGCGCCGCGGCAACGGCACCGGCGGCGGTGTCGGCGTTGATGTTGAAGAAACCGCCGTCCTCCCCCGCCGCGACGGTAGCGATGACGGGGATGTACTCGCTATCGAGTAAGCGCTCGATATAGTCGGTGTTGACGTGCGTCACTTTGCCCACGCGACCGAGCTCGGGGTCGAGCGGCTCGGCGATGAGCGTGCCGGCATCGCTGCCCGACACGCCCACGGCCAGGTTGCCGTGGTGGTTGATGGCAGCAACCAGCTCCTGGTTAACCTTGCCGCCCAGCACCTCGCGCACGATATCCATAGTCGCCGGCGTGGTCACGCGCTGGCCGTTCTTAAACTCGACGGGAATATCGTAATGGCTCAGCGCCTCGTTGATAGCCTTGCCGCCGCCGTGCACGATGACGGGGCGCATACCGATGATCTTGAGCAAAACGATGTCGCTCATCACGTCGCGGCGCAGCTGCTCATCAACCATGGCGGCTCCGCCATATTTGATAACAACCGTCTTGCCGGTCAGGTTCTTAATCCACGGCAGCGCTTCGAACAGCAGCTGCGCGGTTGCTTCGTTGGATTCGCTCGAACGACAATCGCGTGCGAATTTCATAATCTGCCTCGTCTTTCGTATCGTTATCGCGCCGTGCTCCGCTGTCCGCAATCGCGGCAAGATGCGCAGCGTGCCCGGAATCTAGGAACGGTAGTCGCCGTTGATGGAGATATACTCATGCGTGAGGTCGCAGGTCCACACGGTCGTTGCCGCGTCGCCTGCGCCCAGGTCGGCCGAGATCACGATCTCGGGCGCCTCGAAACGTCGTAGAGCCTCGTCCTCGTCAAAGGGAACAGTCAGACCGTCGCGACAGACAGGCATGCCCATCATGTCGATGGAAACGTCTTCCTGATTAAACTTCACGCCGCACTTGCCAAGCGCCATAGCAACGCGGCCCCAGTTGCAGTCGTGGCCGGCGATGCAAGTCTTAACGAGCGGCGAGTTGGCAACGGCACGGGCGGCGATATCGGCCTCCTCGTCGTTCACGGCGCCGGTAACGTTGACCGTAACAAGCTTGGATGCGCCCTCACCATCGGCGGCGATGTTGCGCGCCAGGCTCTCGCACACCTCGTGCACGGCAAATGCCAACTCGTCAAAGGCATCGGAACCCTTGACGATGGGCTCGGCATCCGCGGCAGCGACGCCGGAGGCAAGCATGATGCAGGTGTCGTTGGTCGAGGTGTCGGAATCGACCGTTACCTTGTTAAAGGTCTGCTTGACGGTGGAGAGTAACAGGGCGTGAAGCGCCGCCGGCTCGACGGGGGCATCGGTAGTGATGACTGCGATCATGGTGGCCATGTTGGGCATGATCATACCCGAGCCTTTGCACATACCGCCCACCGTATAGGCATTACCTGCGTGCCCCGCGGCCTCGCTGCGGTAACACACGGCGTACTCCTTGGAGTGCGTGTCGGTCGTCATGATGGCGCGAGCGGCATCGGCTCCACCGTGGGCGGAGAGCGCCTCGTAGGCAGCAGGAATGGCGGTCTCAAACGTGTCGATCGGCAGAATCTGGCCAATCACGCCCGTGGAGGCAACCAGAATCTGCTGGGGCTCGCAGCCGATGACCTGCGATGCGATGCTGCACGTCTCGCGCGCGCAGGCAAGGCCGGTCTCGCCCGTGGGGGCGTTCGCGTTGCCGGG
>CABUZD010000031.1 GCA_902495945.1 uncultured Collinsella sp. | reverse complement strand
GTGGTCGTAGAAATAGAATCGGACGATACTTCGACAGGTCCGCCAAAAGTACGGGCAGCTGCGGCTCCACCGGCAAGCGGAGTCGCCATCTGGGCTTTTGCGCGTCGCGGTGCCGAAACGGGAAGTTCAAAGGCAAAGCCCACCGCAAGCAAAAACCACGTAAGCGTATAGGTTGCAACCAGAGCGGCAACAAGGCCGCCCATCACGGCGCGTTGGGAAAACACGCTACATGCAGCCACGACCAGCACCGGAACCTCGCAGGCAGAAAGCGCAAGCACACCCTGCAGGAACCCCGAGCGCCGATTGCGCGCAAGTGCCCCCGTGGCAACGCCGGCTATGCCTGGCAGCGCCAACGCCAGTGCGGCAATAATACCCGGTAGCGACCCAGACCACACGAGCGATCCCAATGTCGCCGTCACGCGAGCGCCCGACGCCAGCAGCGCGGCCGAAACCACGACCACAGCCCAAACCACGCCACAGACGACCGTCGCGCCGACCATCAGCGCGCGACGAACCGCGCGGCCGGACGCATCCATGGGGCACGGCGTGAGCGGCTCGCCGCGGAGCGAACGACCGACATTTTGCGCATAGTGGTCACAAAACGCCGAGAGCGCCGCCTCGACCGCCGCCGGCTCGGGACGATCTTTTTGATGGCTGGACAGACAGGCCATCACCACGTCGAACAGCTGGGCATCGACAAACGCCAGCGCATCGCGTAGCTCTTCGGAATCCGGCTCAAGCCCTAGCTGCTGGGCCTGCTCGGCCGCGGCGAGCGCCACATCGGGCTCACGACGAAGCAGCTGAGTCAAATCACAACCGGGCGCATGGGCACCAATGGGATAGTCGGGCCGCGTGTCCATCTTGAGACGATAGGGGCTGGCGATGTCGCGCGTCTTTTTGCGCGAACCCGAGGTGCCCGAAGTGCTCGGCACGGCTTCGTATGGCGCGGCGCCGGCAATGAGCTCGTAAACCGTGCTTGCCGCGGCGTAGACGTCAATCGCCGGCGACATACGCAAAGCGCGCAGATCGGGAATATCGTCGGTGAGCATCTCGGGCGGGGCATAGGCAACCGTCGCGCGACGCAGCGTGGCATAGCGCTCCGTAAACGAAGCCTTGCCGCCGGTACCGGCCACGGCCGACGCAGGCTCGAGCGCCAGCGACGAGCCAAAGTCGATCAGGCACAGGTCAAAGGTGCCCTCGGCAAGCTGCCGGTCAAGCGGTAGACGCGCCGTACGCACCATGATATTAGCGGGCGAGATATCGCGATGGACAAAGCCCTCACCCACCAGGCTCATACGGCAAAGCAGATCGAACAGGTCGCGACCCAGACGCGCCGCCACGAGCGGCGACAGGCGTCCGGCATCGTCCACGGCGAGTCGCGAACGCAAGCAGGCAAGCGTCTCGCCCTCGACCCATTCCATGACAATTGCAGGTACACCGTCGACCTCGCCCCAGCCATAGAGGCGGGGAAAGCCCTTAAGGCCCGAAAGGGCGCGATGGCATTCGTATTCCTCGCGAAACGCCGCCTTGAACTTGGCGACCAGCGCCTCGTGAGCGGCATCGTCGTCAAACTCATCGCGCGTCGGCAAGATGAGCTGCTTGAGCGCCACGGCCTCGCCTTGGGCGTTGACGGCACGCGTCACGCGGCCGATACCGCCACGGCGCATGGTGGCATCGTCGGCAAATAGCATCGTAAAACGGCGCAGATAGGCAGGCAGTTCGTCCTGACCGAGCGCAATGGCCGGCTCAAACCCGTCGACACGCGCCAGGCGCAGGCCGACCATGGGATCGCGACCGAGCGATTGTGGTGTGGTGGATGCAAGATCGGTCATCATAGGGCAAGCGCCGCCACGTTATTGTTGAAATTACCGAGCGCGACGTCATCATCGCCGTAATGGCCGACCCATTGACATAAGTTGGTGTAACAGCCCCACAGATTGGCATACTGCTGATACCACTTTGACCGGGGCGAGAATGTCTGACGACCGAACTCGGCTCGAATGACAAACATCTCCCCGACCAGGCTGTCGCACGGCCTGGGATCTCCCGTAGAGTTATAGGTCGAGACCACGTCATTGGCACGAGAAACATAGCCGTCGAGCATGTTGTACTTGGTCACAAGCCAACTGTGAATGTTCTCTTCCTCAGCAGCGGAAAGGACACCGGAGTTTGCACTGTTGTCAGTGTTGCCGCCCGTCGAGCCGCCGTTTCCAGACCCTCCGGTAGAGGAACCCGACCCAGAGCCGCCGCCCGAACTCGATGAATCCGAGCCGGAGCCAGAAGTATCCGAGCTACCGGGCTTTCCGGACTGCTGGGCGTCCTGCTCCTTCTGCTGCTCGACCTTATTCACCGTTGCCGCCACGCTATTGTTGGACAACCGATCGATGGTCTTGGTGTTGGTGAGCACGATGGTTTTGCCATTGGCAAGCGTGACTTCGTTGTCCGGGGCCGCGGCGCCGTCCGCATCGTCGGTGCCAAACACAATATGCGCGACCACACTTGCCCAAGCATATCCAGTCGTGGTACCCAGATCACTTTTGACCTCATGCCCCACGCGCGGTTCGCGTGCGGCATGCGCCTGCATCATGGACGGCACGGTCATACCATAGGCAGAAACGCCAGCTATGACCAGCACCAGCGAGCAAGACAGCAGCGCGTACGCCCGCGGCGCCAAGCCCAGTCGGCGTCGCATGCGCACCGCGGCGCCGCGCTTTGTCTGAGTGCCACCGGGCCGCATGCGTTCTCCTCCAACAAAAACACGCCGCTCAGAAGCGGCGCATTCATTCAAATCCATATTTGAGTGTATCAGCGAACCCAAAAGGTTGCGCAACGAATGGGCAAATTAAGGATGTGAGCGGAAGCATCCATGCGATAAGCGGATACGAAGCATCTTTGTTGCACAACAAACTCACAGTCGCACGGGGAAATTATGACTACCCCGTGCGTCGCGAGGAAAACATACGGCAGGAGCAGGCTCGCCACCTAAATCGCGCGACGGGCCTCGATGGCGCGGCCAAGCGTAAGCTCGTCGGCATACTCCAAGTCGCCGCCCACGGGAAGGCCGCTTGCCAGACGCGACACCTCGACGCCCAACGGCTTGATGGTACGGGCCAGATAGCTCGCCGTGGTCTCGCCCTCAATATTGGGGTTGGTGGCGATGATGACCTCATGGATATCCTCGTGGCCCAGACGCGCCAGCAGCTCGCGGATGTGCAACTGCTCGGGACCAATCTTGTCCATGGGGCTGATCACGCCGCCCAGCACATGGTACAGACCATGGTAGCTGCCCGTGCGCTCGATTGCCTGGACGTCGCGCGGCTCGCCCACCACGCAAATGCGAGTGGTATCGCGCATCGGGTCCTGGCAGATGGAGCACTCGTCGGCCGTGGCGTAGTTAAAGCAACGGCTGCAAAAGTGGACCTCCTGCTTGACCTCCAGGATGGCCTCGGCCAGGCGGCGGGCCTCCTCGGCATCGGCCTCGAGCAGGTAATAGGCGATGCGCTGGGCCGACTTGGGACCAATGCCCGGCAGACGGCCCAGCTCATCGAGCAGTTTTTGCAGACTGTGGTTGGCACTCATATATATGCGTGTCTTAGAACGGCATGCCCGGGATGTTGAGGCCGCCGGTGATGGCGCCCATCTGCTTGTTGGCGAGCTCGTTGACGCCGCGGACGGCCTCGTTGACGGCAGCCATGATCATATCCTGCAGCATATCGACGTCCTCGGGATCGAGCGCATCGGGATCGATGGTGAGGTTGACGAGCTCCATCTCGCCGTTAACGGTCACCTTGACCATGCCGCCGCCGGCAGAGGCGTCGACGGTCTGGGACTTGAGGTTCTCCTGCGCGGCGGCAAGCTGCTCCTGCATCTTGCGAGCCTGCTTCATCATCTGCTGCATGTTCATACCGGCCATGATGGCTCCTTTACGTGCGGCCGCACGCCGAGCTGCAAGGGCAGCCGGAGCACGGCGGGACTTTCAAACTCAAAAATCGTACCACGGCGCGCGGCGAGAGAGCGGGGCGGACGTGTTACCTCAGTCGATATACATGTCCTCCAATACAAACCGCACTCAAAGATTATGCAAGGTCGAATTATGCAAGGTTGCATAATATCGCACACTCAATCTAGTAGAGCCGAATCCGGCATTTCATGTGCGCCACTAAATAGCTAAATGCCGAACCGCTGCTCGAGGCGGCGCACATGGCGGCAGGGTATAATTTGATTGCCATAGATAGTAATTTGGAGGTGCCCCATGAATGCCCCCAACGCGCTCCAAAACATCCGCTCAAAACACCCCGTTGCATATGTGGTTCTCTATCTCTTTGTCGGCTGGGCATTGCTGGTTGTCATCACCCATGCCATAGCTTTTGGAGCAGAACTGCTGATAGCCAGCTCGGACCAGCCCGTCGTCAAATGGGAGACGACCGATGAGTGCACCGACGGAACCCGAACCGTCTACTACAACAGCCCGTCCCTCTATCAAGAGTTCAAGGTCAAGATAAAGGACTTCAAGATTGTCGATGCCGAGCTAGGCGTTTATTTGGCAATCGGAGCAACCATTAACGCCGAGCAAGTCGAGTACACGGACAGCCATGCGACGTATCGTATCGACCTCAGCATCCTAGGCCGACCGTCACGCACCTGTCTGCTCAAATGCGACATACGCGGCACCACACTACACATGTCCGAAATACAGATGCGCCCGGACAAGGGGTCCTCTTCTTGAGCAGTATACCCGCCTGCGCAGCTACTCCACCGGCTTGAAGATGGTGGCCTGGCCAAAGACGCTGCGGATGAGGGCCTTGGCCTCGTCCTCGGTCTGCGGGATGCTCGGGGCTGCGCCCTGATGGCCGAAGGGGCTGCCAGCACCGGGATTGGATTCCCAGGGAGCGGCGGGGACGTCGTCGTTTGCAGAGGCTGCGGGTGCCACAGCAGCGGCCTTGGTCGCGGACGCCGCACCCGGCACGTCGAACGGGGGCAGATCGTCCCCGCCGGCATCGGCAGCAAAACCACCGACCATAGCATCGTCGTAGGGCACCTGCTCGGATTCCCATGGCGCAGCCTGCGCAGGCGGCTGAGCCATGGGGACGGACGCGCGCTCGGGCGCTCGGGGCGCGGGCTCGGTCGGGAGCTTGCCCGTGGCAGGAGCACCGGCAGGGTTGTCGGAGCGCAGCCAGGGGGCTTTGCCCAGGTCAGACGACTTGGGCGCGGGCGAGACGGGCTTGAGCGCGGGTGTCGGAGCAGCCGGTTTGGGCGCTGCGGGCTTAGGCGCCAACGGGGTCGATGCCGCTACCGGCGCCGCTTGCTGCTGCGGCGCGCTGGCGCTCGAGGATACAGGGGCCGCCGAGGACACGGGTTGCGGGTCCGCAGATGCCGCAGCCCGTGCAGATGGAGAATGCTCCTCATGTTGAGGAGCCGGCGTGCCACCCCCATCCAGGACATAGTCGACGGTACGACGACCGAAGACCGCGCAGACCGTCGGCAGGACCACCGATTGCGTGTCAGCGCGGCCGAGCATCTTGATGGCAAAGGTCGAACCCGCGGGGAACGAGACGGTGAGCTTGGAGCCGTCGTCGGCCGTGGCGCGGGCGTTGAGCAAAAGCCCTGCGTAGGAAGCCTGACGCGCCTTGACACGCTCGACGACCTCGGCCCATTTGCGCTGCAGCTCTCCGGCATCCTCGACCGCGGGCGTCTCGGCAGCACCGGCGGCGGCAACCTGGGCGGCATTGTTGGACTGGGGCTTAGGTGCCGGAGCGGTGGCAGGCGCGGGGGCAGCAACGGGCTGAGGCGTCGAAGCCGGCGCAGGCTGAGGTGCAGGCGCTGCAGACTTGGAAGCTGACACGGACGCAGAACGGGGAGCAGGCTGGGCAGCCGGAACAGCAGCGCCGCGGTCCCAAGGCATGCCACCCTGATGCGCGGACGTAGCAGCGGGGGCAGCGGATGCCGCCGGAGCGGCAGCACGGGCGCCCGAAATGAGCGTCGGCTGTTGGGCAGCAGCGGGTACGGATGCTGCAGGCGCGGCGGCCTGAGCAGCAGCCACGCTCGCCGGCACGGCGGCATTGGCAACCATGGCCTCCAGGCGTGCCACGCGCTCGGCCAATGCCTCAATCGTTATATCAGCCTCGGGACGTGCCAGACGCGTGCAGGCAATCTCGAGCACCAGGCGCACGTCGCTCGCGCCCCTCATCTCCAGTGCGGCATCGTCAAGCACTGTCAGCACACGGGCCAGGCGGTCGGCAGGATGCTCGCCAAAGGCAGCGGCCTCGGCAGCAAGCGCCTCGGCCTGCTCGGAGCCGCCCTCAAACAACTCGGCACGGGCACCGGCAACGCAGGCAACATACACGTCGCGCACGTGCGCCACCAGGTCGCGCGTCAGCTCCAGCAGATCGTTACCTTCCTCGACCTGCGCGCGAATAAGTCCATACAGCTCGGCAACATCGCGATCGGCAATGGCGCGGGAAAACTCGCCCAGAATCTGGTCCGAAACCTCGCCTAAAAGCGAGCGGGCGTCGTCCGCATGCACAGAACCGTTGCCAAAGACGCTCAGCTGCTCCAGCGTGGACAACGCGTCGCGCATGCCGCCCTTTGCATGGCGCGCCACGATAGCCAGCGCCTCGTCGTCGTAATCGAAGCCCTCCTGCTCGCACACGTATGCCAGGCGATGCTCGATATCCTCGTTGCCGATGCGGTGGAAATCGAAGCGCTGGCAGCGCGAGAGGATGGTCTCCAGAATCTTTTGCGGGTCGGTGGTGCACAGCACAAAAATCACGTGCGCCGGCGGCTCCTCGAGCGTCTTGAGCAGCGCGTTGAACGCCGCCGTCGTGAGCATGTGGACCTCGTCGATGATATAGATCTTGTACTTGCCGCACACCGGGGCAAAGTTGACGGAGTTGATGATCTCCTCGCGCACGTTGTCCACGCCGGTACGGCTTGCAGCATCGAGCTCGTAGACATCCGGGTGGTTGCCCTCGGCGATGAGCTCGCACTCCTCGCAAGTGCCGTCGGGCATGCAGCCGCTTGCACCCTCGGCGCGCGCCGCCTCGGCATTGCGGCACAGCAGCGCCTTGGCAAGGATGCGCGCCATGGTGGTCTTGCCCGTGCCGCGCGGTCCGCAGAACAGGTAGGCGTGGGACAGGCGCCCCTCGGTGATGGCGTGCTCGAGCGTCGAGACGATATGCTGCTGGCCCACCACGGAGTCGAAGGTGAGCGGGCGATACTTTCGGTACAACGATTCCATGGGTGCTCCCCCGGGTATACTGAGTCTTGTTGCCGCGGCGGCCAAGCGGTCGCACGGCATACTGCATTCATAATAACCCGTACGGCGAGCCCGCCGCGATAGGAGTCCAAAGAGCATGGCAGACGCAGAGAGCAACCTCGTTCCCTCCGAAGCAGCCGACCAGGTCGAGGTCGCGCTCGAGGAGCAGGCCGCAGCCGACGACGGCATCCTGTACCTCAACGAGTACCAGTACGAAAACGACCTGGTCACCGACTTCGCCCGCCTGGTCGCCTCGCCCAGGCGTCGCGGCTCGCTGTATGTCGCCGCCGCGATTGCCGCGCTCATCGGCATCGGCATGCTGGTGACCGGCGGCAACTGGATCAAGTTTGGCGTCGTCCTGATCGTATTCGGCGCCTTTTTGGCCTGGTGGAGCAAAAACCTGCACCACACCCTCGCCCGCGACTTTATCGACGCCGTCGAGGCCGACGAGTCCATGGGTGGCCGCTATCGCCGCGTCGCCGCCAACGAGGACGGCCTGATGGTTTGGGGCAAGAGCGGCAAGTCGCAGTTCTTCCCGTTTGAGAAGCTCGACCACGTACTCGACGGCGAGCGCATCTTTGTGGCCATGTTCGCCGACCAGGGCGTGACGATCCCTAAGGACACCTTTGTTCGCGGCGATGCCGAGCAGTTTGGCACCTTCCTTAAGGCGCGCATCAACAAAAAACTCCGCATCGAGACCAAGAAGAAGAAAATGAAGGCAGAAAAGGCCGCCGCCGAAGCCAAACAGGGCGACAAGCCCCAGGAGACCAAGCGCAAGCAGAAGAAGAACAAGAAAAAGCGCTAAGGCCAAGCCAGGCAGGCAGCCTCGCATCCCGCTATCCTCCCCATGCACCCGAGCGTGCTACACTAGCAGCATCTATGCCACCGCGAACGGCTCGGCCCCGCGCCCGCCGCTCGCAAACGAACTTTAAACGCACGAGGGTTGGCCATGCCGCTTTTCTCGCAACATACCGCCCGGTTCTCGCCGGACGTTCCTTTGGAGGGCACCAGCTCTCGCGAGCTGCTCAAGCGGTACCAGCCGCTCGAGACGCTTGCGACCGGCGGTTTTGGCTCCATCGAGATTTGCCGCGATACGCACCTGCGCCGCCGCGTCGCCATTAAGCGCATCCCCCTCACAGACGGCGCCGGCATACCCGCCAGCGACATCATGGATGTGCTGCGCGAGGCCCACACCGCCGCCATGCTGCAACATCCCAATATCGTGCAGGTTATCGACTTTACGCACGACACCGCCTATGCCTACCTGGTCATGGAGTATGTCGACGGCATGTCGCTTGCCGAGTTTTTGCACCGCGTGGACGGCCATTCGCTCACGTTTGACGAGGCCGCAGCCATTGCCGACGCACTTGGTCAGGCACTCACCTTTGCCCATGCGAACGGTGTGCTTCACCTGGACATAAAGCCCGCCAATGTGCTTATCGACCACTCGGGCAATGTGAAACTCACCGACTTTGGCATGGCGCGGTTGTCATCCGCCGGCGGCTTTGGCGGATCGCGCGGCGGCACCATCGGCTACATGCCACCCGAGCAACTCGATATCGAGACTGGTACGGTTGACGAGCGCGCCGATGTCTTTGCCCTCGCCTGCGTGATCTACGAGGGCCTGTGCGGCAGCGCCCCCTTTATGGCCGCCACGCCCGGCGACTCGCTCGACCGCATCATCGGCGGCGCCACCTATCCCAGCGAGCTGATACCACACTTTCCCCCGGGAGCCGAGAGCGCGCTCATGAGCGCGCTCTCCCCCATGCCGCAGGACCGCCCCAACAGCATCGAGGCATTTTGCGACCAGCTCCTTGCCGGTCTGGGCAGCGTGCGCGAAGGCCGTCGCAGCCTGGAGCAAATGGTTGGCGAGCTTTCGGATGACGAGCAGGAGCTCGACGGTATCGAGCCGTCGCACTACGAGGACGACGCCATCGAGGTCGACCCCGCACTTGGCTGGGCGGGCACGCGCTGGAGCCATGCGCGCGACTACACCATGCGCGCTATCTCGGCGCTGGCGTGCGGCACCTTTAGCTTTTTGCTGATGCAAACGGCCGGGGTCGCGGCGCTTCCCGGCCTGGTCATTGCGGCTATCGCAATCGGAGCGGCGGCTGGCCTGGCCCCCCAGATTGGCTCGGCCATCTCGGCTGTGGGCTTTTTGGTGCTCATGGCCAACGCCACCATGCAGGCGCAGAGCATCCTGTCGATGTTGCCCGTCGCGGTGATCTTTGCCGCCGCCATGTCCGGTTGGTGGATCGCCTGGGGTCGCACCGAGGCTGCCGCGAGCGCCGCACTCACCTGTGCACTCGCGCTTGGCTGTCTGACCGGCAATACCTTCCTGGCAGCTGGGGTCGCCGCCGGCGTCGCGTCATTTTGGCTCGGCCCGGCAAGCGCCGCCGCGGCAACGGGCATGGGCGCGCTTTTTGCCCGCCTGGCGACAGTCGCGCTTTCAGCCGGAGGCGTGCTGGGGCTCGGTAACGTTGCCGCAGCGCTGGGAGACCCGCTCCTTTGGGCTGCCTTTGGGCTGGCCGCGGCAACTGCCGCAGCGTCATCCGCGCTGCTCAATGCCCATGCCAAGCGTGCCAATCAGGGCTCAAACCTTGCCGCAATCGCCGCCATCGCTGTCACCGGCATCGGCTGCGCAGCGGCGTCCTGTCTTGCACACCATATGGAAATTGCCAGCCTTGCAGCCGCGGTCATCGCCAAGGCGGCGATTGCGGGAATCCTATCCTCTATAATCGTTGGGATATGCCTATATTTGCTCGGATACCAAAGAACCTATACGGAGAGTGATCTTTCGTGAACTTCCTGAACATCTTCGAGGACCACGTGGCCGGCATCTTCGGTGCCACCCGTGCCCCGTTCTCCTTTAAGAAGCTTGCCAAGCAGGCCGCTCGCGACATGGAGGATCAGACTCTGGTGATCAACGGCGTCAACACGGCGCCGGCACTCTATACCATCCTTATCGCCGCCGACGACGATCCCATGCTCGCCCCGTTCTACCCCGAGCTTTCGCGCGAGGTCCGCGAGTTTGTGAAGGCGCAGGCCGAAAAGCGCCGCTATGTCTTTGTCGGCGAGCCCCTCGTGCGCTTTATGATCGATCCGCAGCTGCGCGCCGGCAAGTTCTCGGTCTTTGCCGAGAACGTCGATGCCCCCACGCTCGGCCGCCTGTACGAAGAAGAGCGCGCCTATCAAAACGGCCTGGGCCAGAACAACTCCGCGGCAAGCCGTGCCGCCAGCGCCCCGCGCGCCGGCCAGCAGCAGTTTGCTGCCCCGCAGCAGCAGCGTCCCGCCGCCATGCCCCAGCAGCAGCCGACGCCTCGCGCCGCCGCTCCCGACCCGCTTGCCGTGGCAGACCCCTTCGCGCCTAGCATCCCCGACCCCGCCGCTCCCATCCCGGTGCCGCAGACCGTCTCGCGTGACGCGCTTGCCGGCATGGGCGGAGCCGCCGCGACCGGTGCCGCCGTGGGCCTAGGCGCCGCAGCCGGCATCGCCTCCAACATGGCGAGCACTCGCGCCCCGCAGCGTCCGCTCGCCCAGCTCGTCGACGTCGTGAGCGGCGAGAGCCATAGCATCACCTCCGCACAGGTGACCATCGGTCGCGAGCGCTCAGTTTCCGACATTGCCCTGCGCGACCCCAACGTGTCGCGCCGCCACGCCCAGCTCACCTTTACGGGCTCGGATTGGTCGATCGAGGATCTCAATTCCACCAACGGCACGCTCGTCAACAACCGCCGCATTACGCGCTGCCCGCTGCGCAACGGCGATCTGCTGACGTTTGGCCTGAGTACCTTTGAATTTAGGGGATAGTCGCTTATGAACATCGATATCGTCCTTTTTGCAGGCCGCATCGTCCTGGTCGCCCTGCTCTATATCTTCCTGTTCGCCGTCATGAAGACCGGCGTGGGACTTGTGCGCGGGCAGCGCCGCGACTCGGCTATCTGGACGATTGATGTGGACAAGGGTCCGCGCGGTATCCGCGGCATCCACGTAGACATGCTCGGCCCCGTCATCGTCGGTCGCTCGCCATCTTCGGACATCTGCATCAACGAGCCGTTTGTCTCGGCCTCGCATGCGCGCTTTTCGCTGCAGGGCCCGGCGCTCATCATCGAGGACCTCAACTCGCTTAACGGCACGCTCGTCAACGGCCGCCAGCTCGTGGAGCCCGCGACGCTGCGTGAGGGCGACGAAGTCCAGATTGGCGACGTGGTCATGAAGGTGAACCGTCGATGATCGACGAGGAGAACAAGTCCGCAACCATGGCCGAGGCACCGGCTGCCGCCGTAGCTGCACCGGCCCACGCCGCTCCGGCGGACTCCACACCCGTGGAGCCCGAGGACACCGTGTTCTCCCTGCCTCTTTCGCATGTAACGCATGATATTTCGGATCTCGCCGATAACGAGGGCGAAGAGGATGCCGTAGCGGCGCCCATCGGCGCACATGCTGCGGAACAGCCCACAGCGCCCGAAGCAACCTCGGCGCCGGCTCACTTTGCAGAGCCCGTCGCCGCGGCAATCAACGAGAGCGCTGCGGTGTTTGCGGCACCCGAGCCCGCCGCGCCGGCGTTTCCCATAGCCCCGGCATCCGAGGTTGCGCCCGCGTCTACGCCGGCGCCCGAGGCAGGGCCATCCCCCAAGGACGGCCCTGCAACCAAGACCCCGCAGTCTGTGCCCGCAAACGAGTCCGATGCCGTGACCGAGCCCGCCGCCCAGTCGCAAAACACGCCCGCGCCGTCGCACTTTGCGACGCCCGAGCCTATAGACGTCAGCCCGCAAGATGACGAGTCGACCGCCCGCGTTTCCGAGGAGCCCGACTCCCCGGACACCGGCGATTCCGAATCAAACGCCGAGACCGACACCGTCTCTCCCGGTGACACTGCCGAGATCGACGTTGCCGCCGTTGAGGCCAAGCTCAAAGACCCCGGCTCGACCATGAGCTTTGAACCCCTAACCGAGGAGCGCATCGAGACCGACTCGACCTATGATGCCGGCACCACCACGCAACTCATGTGGGGCGCCCGCTCCGACGTTGGCTGCGTGCGCCCGCACAATGAGGATTCCTACCTGGTGCAGTCACCGCTCTTTTGCGTGTGCGACGGCATGGGCGGTCACGCTGCCGGCGAGGTAGCCTCTTCCATCGCCGTCGAGACTATTGCCAAGACAGCTCCTCAGTCTGCCGACGCCGCACGCCTGGCGGCAGCCGTCGAGGCCGCCAACGCCGCCGTAATCGAGGCTGCCTTGAATGGCCTGGGCAAGCCCGGCATGGGCTGCACAGCCACTTGCGCCTATATCGAAAACGACACGCTCGCCATCGCCCACGTGGGTGACTCTCGCGCCTACCTGCTCCACGAGGGCACGCTCATCCGCGTGACCCGCGACCACTCCTACGTGGAGGAGCTCGTGGACGCCGGCGAGATCACGGCAGATGAGGCTCGCGTCCACCCCAACCGTTCGGTCATCACCCGCGCGCTGGGCTCGGACCCCGCTATGTATGCCGACCACTTCACTCTGCATATCGAGGAAGGCGACCGTCTGATCCTGTGCTCCGACGGCCTTTCGAGCATGATTCCCGATAGCGATATCGAGAACATCGCCACGCAGTCCTCAACCGCGCAAATCTGTGTCGATAACCTAGTGGACGCAGCGCTTGCCGCCGGCGGCCACGACAACGTGACCGTAGTAGTCGTTGACCTGGTTGACGATGGCGTTATGCGCGAGGCGCAACGCGTGCGTCGCCGCAACATTACTATCGCCGCCATCCTGGCCCTCGTCTTTGTGCTGGCAGCTGGCATCTGGGCCTACACGGGTGTCACCGGCTCGTACTACCTGGGTACCTACCAGGGCAATGTCGCCGTCTGGCGCGGCCTGCCCGGCAAGCCGCTCGGACTCAAGCTCCACTGGCTCGAAAGCGAAACCAGTATCAAGCTGTCCGACCTGCCCGAAGACACGCAAAACCGCCTCAAGGCGGGCATTCCGCAAACAAGTGTCGACGATGCGCAGGACACGATATCCAAGTACCGCCACCAGATCGACGAGGAGCAGACCCGCCAGGTGATCGACGCGCAAACGATTCGCGACAACACCAATCAGGGATCGACCTCCGAATCAGATTCCGAGAAAACCGCCGAACAGTCCGCCGAGGCCGAAGCCTCCGATAAGAATTAGAAAGGGAGTGCCGCTTATGAGTCGCCGCAACACCGAGCTGCTCTTGCTCATCGCCTCGGCGTTCCCCGTCATCCTGCTGTATGCGATGTACGTGCTCACCGCGGGCGCCGCTATCTCCTTTGAGACGCTCGCCGTGCCGATCGGCCTCTTTGCCGCCTTCGCCGCGGCACATATCGCCGTGCGCATCTTGGCGCCCGGCGCCGACCCCGCCATCCTACCCATCGTATTTATACTTTCGGGCATCGGCATCACGTTCGTGACACGCCTCGCCCCCGCTCTCGCCATCTCACAGCTCATCATCCTGTTTGTCTCGGTGGCCCTGATGGTGGGAACGCTCGCGTTGGTTAAGAACCTCGACGTGGTCATGCGCTACAAGTACACCTTTGGCATCATCGGCATCATTCTGCTGATGCTGCCCATCTTTATCGGCACCACGATCTCGGGCTCCAAGCTGTGGATTCGCATCGCGGGCTTTTCCATCCAGC
>CABUZD010000030.1 GCA_902495945.1 uncultured Collinsella sp. | reverse complement strand
TGTGATGGTCACGAGCGGCTCGATGCCGTGCGCCTGGCACTCGCGGAACACGTCCTCGTAGAAGGCCAGGCCGGCCTCGTTGGGCTCGGTCTCGTCACCGTTGGGGAAGATGCGGGTCCACGCCAGGCTCATGCGGAAGGTCTTAAAGCCCATCTCGGCAAAGAGGGCGATGTCCTCCTTGTAGTGGTGGTAGAAATCGATGCCAGTCTGCGCGGGATAGTAATAGCCGTCCTCGAAGTCGAGCATCTTGCGCTGGCCGGAGACCACCGCGTAGCGCTCGGGGCCGTGCGGAGCCACATCCACGTTGGCCAAGCCGCGGCCGTCCACGTCGTAGGCGCCCTCGCACTGGTTAGCAGCCGTCGCGCCGCCCCACAGGAAGTCATTACGGAAAGCCATGCATCGATCCTTTCGCACGCTGTTGTCATAGGCTCAGTATCCCTGCAAACAACGCGTCGCTCAACGGCAACGGCGCAGGCCGATACTTCTTTTCGCGTGCAGGCGCCCGACAACCGCCCCGTCTGACACTTTTTGACACCCGCCTTCCCAAGCCACCACAATGGGGACAGGCACCTTTGTGGTGGATTGGGCCCGGTTTGTCTCGATCTGTAACAGTTAGGCCGCCAAAATCGGGCTTGGCGTTACAGATCGAGATTGTTCGGCCTGTCCCCTGCAGTTTATCTAAATCTGTAACAGGTAGAGACGATTTAGCCCGCTAGATGTTACGGATCGAGACAGAAGATTCTAGTCGTAGGTGATGTCGAGGCTTTGCCGGTGAGGCCTACATAACCGCCTTCGCTCGCAACACATTTGACTGAATAGGAAAAAAAGGAAAAAATAGGAAAAAAAGGAAAGGAGACTCATGACTGAAACCATCTTCTCCCCCTCATTTGGAAATCGCCCGTCCTATCTGGTGGGGCGCGGGAGCGTGATTTCGACATTCATCTCCGGTCTTGAGCAGGAGCCGGGCAATCGCGACCGAGCCATGCTCATGCTCGGACAGCGAGGCAGCGGCAAGACGGTTCTCCTGTGGGAACTTGCCGACCGCGCACGCAAGCTCGGCTTTGTTGTCGCCACGCCCACCGTAGCCTCCGAGGATATGCTCGAGCGCATTGTTGAGAAGATCCAGGAAGCAGGCGAGCCCTACGCCAACAAGCATCGTCTCCCCAAACTTGCGGGCGGCAGCCTGAGCGTCTTCGGCTTCTCAGCCGGCCTTGAGTTCACGCGCGATGTGCAGGAGACCAAGAGCTTTCAGTTCAAACTCACACAGCTCGCGCGCAAACTGACCGAGCAGGGACATGGCATCCTCATCCTCATCGATGAGCTCCAGGCCAATTCACCCGAGATCAGACAGCTCGTCACCGCCTATCAAGAGCTGGTCGGTGAGGGACTCAACGTCGCGCTTGTTATGGCAGGGCTCCCGGGAGCAGTCTCCGCGACGCTCAACGACCGCGTACTGACATTTCTCAACCGCGCGCGCAAGGTCACGCTCGAACCGCTTTCAGTCGGAGATGTGGATGCCTATTATCAGCGGGCTTTCGAAGAGCTCGGCCTTGATATCCCAAGAGACCTTCGCCTCCATGCCGCTCGCGCAACCCAAGGCTCGCCCTATATGCTGCAACTCATCGGCTATAACATCGCCAATCGCTGCCAGGCAGGAGAACACGTAACGCCAGAGCAAGTCGACGGAGCAATCGAAGCGTCAAAGGCCGATTTCGAAAACGATGTGTGTGAAACGACGCTCGCCGCGTTATCGGACCAAGACGTCGCGTTTCTCTCCGCAATGACTGATGACGAAGACGCCGTGGCTCGCATTTCTGATGTTGCGAAGCGCATGTCAGTCACACCCGACTATGCGCAAAAGTATCGCCGGCGCCTCATCGACGCCGGCGTTATCGAGCAGGCGCGCCGCGGTTACGTGCGTTTCGCTGTTCCATATATGGCTGACTATCTGCGCAGCCAGCTCTAGCCAACCACCACAAAGGGGACAGGCACCTTTGTGGCGGCTGGGGGCGGTATGTCTCGATCTGTAACAGGTAGGCCGTCAGAATCGGGCCTGATGTTACAGATTGAGATTTATCGGGCGGCCCCTGCAGTTTGTCTAAATCTGTAACAGGTAGAGACGATTTAGCCCGCTAGATGTTACAGATCGAGACGAAAGGTTCTAGTCCACGGCGATGTCGAGGTTCTTGCCGACGAGGCCCACGTAGCCGCCCTCGGCAGCCTTGGGGCTGTCAGCATGGCAGAGAACCCACTTGTCGGCCTTCCAGTAGCAGTAGCTGTCACCAGCGGCAGGCATGTCGGCTGCAGCCTCGGGGCGCGGACCGTTGGTGCCGGCGGGCAGCGCCACCATCACCTGGAAGCCGCCGTCGTCGACCATGCAGGGCGTGTAGTGAAGCGTGGTGTTGAAAACCTCAACAAGCGTGCCGGCCGGCACGCGGAACGCCTTGACGCACGCGGTGTCGAGCTTGCCGTCCTCGATCTCCCAGCGATGTGCCACGAGCAGGATAAAGTCGCGCGCGCCCAGGTTGAACTCGCTGGCACGGTGATACTCTAGGCAGTTGAGACGCGTGTTGTGGCCGTTGCACCAGCCCAGCTGGAAGGGGCGACCGCCAAACATGAGAAAGCCCAGCTTATCGGCATCCTTAACGCCCTCGAGCTCGGGCGCGGAGGCCACATACTTGCTGCCCTCGGGGATGGGCGTGGAGGCAAGTGCCTCGAGCACGGGCGACGTAAGCTCGGACGGAACATTATCCCAAACGTTGCCATAGGACTTGAACTCGGGATCAGAGACAGAGTAGATATGCATGTTCGCTCCTGTTCGTTTATGTGACAGTATGAACATTCTAGAACAATCTCGTTCCGTTTTGAGCGCTCGACATGAAAAAGCGCCCCCACAAGAGCGGGAGCGCTTCTGGCGCAAACGCTATTCCTGTCAGCAGCCTTACGCCTGCTGATAGTGCAGGTGCTTCTCGTCGATATCGGCCAGGTCGCGGTCGAGGTAGCGGCGCGCGAGCCAGTTTGCCATGGGGAGGTTCTGGTCCAGGTAGTTGCCGCACTCCTCGGGAGCGGCACCGGGGACATCGCCCTCAAAGTCGGCGACGAACTCGAACAGCTCGCGCACGAGCGGCAGGATCTCCTCGCTCGTCACCTCGCCAAAGACAACCAGGTAAAAGCCCGTGCGGCAGCCCATGGGCCCAAAGTAGACGATGCGGCTCGACCACTCGGCATGGTTGCGAAGGAACGTCGCGCCCAGGTGCTCGATGGTATGGCACTCGGCGGTGTTCATGACCGGCTCCTTATTGGGCGTGGTCAGGCGCAGGTCAAAGGTGGTGACGGCGGCACCGGTCGCCGGATCGCGGTCGATGCGGCTCACATACACGCCGGGCTCAAGCAGCAGATGGTCAACGGAAAAACTCGCGATGCGCTCCATGGCAGATCCTCTCGTTAGTCAATTAGGGACGGGGCCCTTTTAGCTGGTTCGAATGGTCGCACCAATCATACCAGTCAAAAAAGCCCCGTCCCAAATAAGCTACCTGGGACGGGGATCAGTGAGTTTTTAATCCCCGTCCCAGGAAAATCATGCTAGGCAGTGTATGCAATTGTTGATTTGACAGCGTGGCGCCAGCCGGCGATCTTTTTGGCGCGCTCGTCGGCGGGCATCACGGGCCCCACGATGCCGCGGGCGCCGTAGACGTCGACGACATCGCGCGTGCACATGCCCAGCGCAATGCCGCAGGCCCAGGCCGCACCCAGGCCGCTCATCTCGTCGTTGCTCGCGATGCGGATGGGCGAGCCAACCAAGTCGCTCTCAAACTGCATCAGATACGCGTCGCGCGTGGGACCGCCGTCAACGCGAAGCTCTGCAAGCGCCGTGCCCGAATCCTCGACCATCGCATCGATCACGTCAAAGATCTGATAGGCGATCGACTCGTCGGCGGCCTTCACGAACTCCGCGCGACCCGTGGTGCGCGTCATGCCAAAGACGCAGCCCTCGGCATCACTCGCCCAATGCGGCGCGCCCAAACCGGTAAACGCCGGCACAAAGTAGACGCGGCTCGCCGGATTGGCGGCGTAGCACAGGTCGGTAACCTCCTCGGGGTTATTGATGAGTTCAAGATCGTCGCGCAGCCACGTCTTGACGGCGCCGGCGTAGCTCACGTTGCCCTCGAGCACGTACTCGGTCACGCCGTCCATGCGCCATGCGAGCGAGCTCGAAAGCCCGTGCGAGCTGGCAACGAACTCGTCGCCGACGTTCATCATGACCGAGCTGCCGGTGCCATAGGTCGCCTTGGCCATGCCGCGGCTATGGCAGCCCTGGGCAAACAAGGCCGCGTGGCTGTCGCCAAGCACGCCGTGAATGGGCACGGGCGCCGGCAAAAAGCCGCCCAGATCCGTCGTGCCGAACAGGCCATCGGAATCGGTCACCTGTGGCAGGCAGGCCACGTCGACACCAAAGGCCTCGCACACCGGCTCGCTCCAGCAGCCACGGCGCAGGTCAAAGAGCTGCGTGCGGCTGGCATTGGACCAGTCGCAGCGAAACTCCGCGCCGCCCGTGAGCGTCCAAACCACCCAGGCATCGATGGTGCCAAGGCACAGCTCGCCCGCCGCGGCAGCCTCGGCAGCAGCGGGAACGTTCGCGAGGATCCAAGCCATCTTGCCAGCCGGGTAGTAGGGCGAGAGCACCAGGCCCGTCGTGTCACGCACCAGCTCGGCCACACCCTCGCGCGCGGCCAGCTTGTCGCACAGCTCGCGGGCGCGGGCGCACTGCCACACCACGGCATCGCACAGTGGCTCGCCCGTCGCGCGGTTCCAGGCAACGGTGGTCTCGCGCTGGTTGGAGATGCCGATGCCGGCGATGTCGGCAGGGTCGACCCCGGTCTCCTCCACCACGGCACGCGCCACGGCCAGCACATTGGTGGCAATCTCGGCCGGATCATGGCTCACCCAGCCGGCCTCGTTGACGATCTGGCGATGCGAGCGATCGGCACGATGAATCAAATGGCCGCCTTCGTCCACCAGCAGCGCCTTGGTGCCCTGCGTGGATTGATCGATTCCGATGATGTAGCGGCCCATGGCCACCCCTTTCAAAACGAATGTGACAAAGGGACGGTCCCTTTGTCACATTCCAGTTACTCTGCGGGCAGGAACTCGGCAACGGTCTTGGCAATGCCTTCGCCGGTGAGGCCGTAGTGCGCGAAGACCTCGGGGCTCGTGCCGGTGATGACCGGCGCGTCGGGCAGGGAGAGGCACTTGACCGGACGCGGGCAATGCTCGCCCACCACTTGCGCGACCATAGAACCCAGGCCGCCGAAGGGACTGTGCTCCTCGACAGTCACGACGGCGCGCGTGGCACCGGCGGCCTCAATCACGGCCTCGGCGTCAAGCGGCTTGACGCAGTACATGTCGAGCACCGTTGCCGAGATGCCCTGCTCGGCCAGCAGGTCGGCAGCGTCCACGGCATGGCGGACCATCTCGCCGGTAGCGACGAGCGTTACATCGGTGCCGCGGCGTACCCAGGTGGCGCGATCCATCTGGAACGGGCACTCGTCCTCGGTGTACACGTCCTCGACCGGGTTGCGGCCCACGCGGATGTAGGCCGGCTTGTTGTCGGCGACCAAGGCCCGTACGAGCTTGGCGGTCTGGAAGCGGTCGCTCGGCAGATACACGCGCATGTTGGGAATCGCGCTCATGGCGGCGATATCCTGCGCGGAGTGATGGCTCATGCCCAAGGCGCCGTAGGACACGCCGCCCGAGATGCCGATGAGCTTGACGTTGGTGTTGGAGTACGAGACGTCGACCTTGCACTGCTCATACGAGCGCGTGGTCACAAAGGACGCCGGCGAGGCGGCCCAGGCCTTCTTGCCGCACGAAGCCATGCCGGCGGCGATGCTCACCAGGTCCTGCTCGGCGATGCCGACCTCAACGGACTGCTGGGGATACTGATCAAAGAACGGCGTGAGTGATGCGGAGCCGCGGGAGTCGGAGCACAGGACGACGATATCCTTATCGGTCTTCGCGGCCTCGAGCAGCGTGTCGCAGATAACCTTGCGATTGGCGATCTTGTTAGCCATTGATGGCCTCCTTATGGGCAGCGAAATCGGCGATGATCTGGGCATATTCCTCATCGTTAGGCAGGTGATGATGCCAGGCGGCCTTGTCCTCCATAACGGGCGAGCCATAGCCCTTCACCGTGTTGAGGATGATGACCGTGGGCTTGCCGCAGGTCTCGGCCGCAAGCGTCAGCGCGGCGTCGATGGCCCGGACGTCGTTGCCCGGGATGGAGAGCACGTTCCAGCCGAAGGCGGCCCAGCGCTCCTCCTGCGAGTCCTGCTTCATAACGTCCTCGGTGCTGCCGCTGATCTGCAGGCGGTTGCGGTCCACGAGCGCGCACAGGTTATCGAGCTGGTAGTTGCCGCCGCTCATGGCGCCCTCCCAGACCGAGCCCTCGGCAAGCTCGCCATCGCCCATGATGGTGTAGACGCGGTAATCGCGGCCGTCCATCTTGCCGGCGAGCGCCATGCCCACGGCTACGGGCAGGCCGTGGCCCAGCGAGCCCGAGTTCATTTCGATGCCCTTGAGCTTGTTGTTGGGGTGGCCGATGTAGGGGCTGCCGAACTTGGAGAAGCGGGCCTTGACGTCGTCGAGATCAAGATAGCCCTCGTGGCAGAGCACCGCGTAGTAGGCCTCCATAGCGTGGCCCTTGGAAAGCACGAAGCGGTCGCGGTTGGGATCGTCGACGGTCTCGGGCGAAATGTTGAGGTGGTTGGCGTAGAGGGTCATGAGGGCGTCGATCACCGACATGTCGCCGCCGATGTGGCCGCCGGCGCCAGCCATGATGATATCGACGCAATCGCGGCGAAGGTCCCAGCGCAGGGACTCAAGCTCTTCGATAGTTGCCACGAAAAACTCCTTTCAGGGAATTTCCAAAGTCAAAGCCACCGCGTTTCCACAGTGCCCAAGATTGCGGTGAAAGAGGAGCGCCGCGTACTTTGGTACGCAAGCAACGGCTTGAACCGCAAGGTTGGGCGCTGTGGTAGCGCGCCGGCTCGTTGCTACAAAGTAGGCACGACCCTACTCGCCGCGCAGGTAAGCTTTAACGTCCTGCTCAATCGGGTCGTACAGGTCGGGGGCAATGCCGATGTACTTGCACGCCTCGTAGAGCACCGGCACCACGTTGGCGTGAATAGCGACGCAGTGGTGGATGTAGGGACCCTCGACAATCTTGGCCTCGAGGCGCTTGAGGTTGTCGACCTCGACCCACAGGTAGGTGCCCATGCCAGCCGGGCCGTCGATACCGCGGGCGTTGCCCAGCAGCAGCGAGTACTCGCCGTTGTCGCCGTCAAAGCGGGCAAGAGTGAGGTCGCCGTGCTTGGCCTCGGCCGTCAGCGCACCGGGATGATCGAAAGCCAGCGGGTAGGTGAGCTTGGGCTTGACGGCCGCACAGCTGCAGGGCCAGGGGCCGCAATGCTGCAGCAGCTCACCGTTCTCGTTATCGGGGTGGCGCACGGTCCAGTCGGCGAACATGCCACGGTGACGGCCCAGGTCGGCGGCTTCGACCATCAGTGCGGTGATGGCGCCGTGGATATCGGTCTCGCATACGATAGGAATGCCCATCTCGTTGAGGATGGCGTTGGCGGCGCAGGGCATAATGCCCAGCTCGTCCTGCAGAGCGTTCCAGCACTGAATGGCACCGGCGTTGCAGCCATACTTCTCGACCAGGCGCTTCATGGCGATGGCAAGACCGGCGACCGCGGGGACCTTGTCCTCGGGGATGCAGATCTCAAAGCTGTCGTTGATGTGGGCAAGCATGGCGGCCATGGCCTGCTCGTCGGCCTGGGCGTCGCGTACGGCCTGGACAAGCTCGGTCATGGGGATAGGCGAAAGCTGGATGTTGAACTTCTCGAGCAGCTCGCCCTCGTTGCACATGGTCGACCAGAAGTCGAACGGACGGGTGGCCATCTGCAGAATACGGGTGTGCTTGAAGGTCTTGACCACATTGCACACGGCCAAGAAGTCCCAAACGCCGCGCTCGAACTCGGGATCGGTCAGGCGGCAGTTGGTCATGTAGGTGAAGGGAACCTGGAAGCGGCGCAAGACCTTGCCAGTCGCGAACAGGCCGCACTGGCTATCGCGCAGGCGGGTGCCGTCGGGCTCGGGGCGCTCGTCGCGCGGGCCCCACAGCAGCACGGGCAGACCGAGCTCGCGGGCAAGGCGGGCGCAGACGTACTCGGTACCAAAGTTGGCGTGGCAGAGCATGATGCCGTCGACGCCCTCGGCGCGGAACTTCTCGACGATAGGCGCGATATGGCTGTCGTCGAACAGCAAGCCCTCGTCGTTGATGTCGTCGATATCCACGATGTCGACGCCAATCTCGCGCAGGCGATCAGCCGTCAGGCCGCGATACTTGATTGCGTCCGGCGCGCTAAAGATGCTGCGGCGCGTGGGCACAAAGCCGAGCTTGATCTTATCCATGTACGTCCTCCCCTAATCACATGTTCAGTAAACAGACGTGTGTTTCGTTTTGTTCTGTTTACTAAATCTTTTACTCTTTTGTTTAATAGTCTAGCGTGAAAGTCCCGTAAACGGTAGAAAAATCAGCCTAAACGGTATGTAAACAATCTGAACATACAAGGGCAACAAAAAGAGGGCCCCGAAGGACCCTCTCTTGGTAGCGTTATGTATGGTTGCCTTTGGCGGACTTTTCCGCTCTGAGGTCTGGCGCCGTTCTGTCTAGATTTCACACACGCTTTGGCGCTCGACAAAATAGGTCGATACGACCGTCTTGCAGGTATAGCTCTTGGGATTGCGGATGTTGCCCACCAGACGGCGCACCGCGATCTCGCCCACCTCGTGTTTGGGAACGTGCACCGTGGTGAGCGGCGGGTTGGAGAAGGCACCCAGAGATAGGTCGTCAAAGCCGATGATCGAGACATCCTCGGGCACGCGTATGCCGTGCTCGTTGAGCGCGCGCATGGCACCCACGGCGAGCACGTCGTTTTCGGCAAAGAAAGCCGTCGGCAGGTCGTCGTGCGAGACGTCGTCGAGCCACGCGCCCATGTCGCGATAAGCGTCCTCGAGCGTGGTGCCCAGCGTGACGCGCCATGCCGGATTGGCCTCGAGGCCCGCGTCCTCAAGCGCTTGGCGATAGCCGCGCTCGCGATCCTTAAAGATGCGGATGCGAAGATCGCCCGCCAGATAGCCGATTTGCTTGTGACCCTTCTCGATAAGGTAATCCACGGCACGCAGCACCGAATCGGTATTGGCAATGACCACGGCATCGAAGTACTGGCGGTCGCTCCAGCCATCGAGCACAATCAGGTGGGCGGCGGAGTTAGCGAACAGGGCGTAGTCCTCCTCACCCAGCTCGGTGCCCATCAGCACGATGGCGGCAGACGGATCGGCGATCAGACCCTCGACCTGCGGACGTACGGCATCCAAGTCGCTAAAGTCGAGCGTAACAAAGCTCGTGCTCATGCCGTGGCGACGTGCCTGGCGCTCCACGCCCTCGATGACCGCGGGGTGGAAGGTGCTCTCGTCCAGGATGGCGCCCGTCTTGCGCGCGAGCACAAACTGGATGCTCTCGAGCTGCGTCGACTGCTGATAGCCGAGCGACTGCGCGCACTCCAGGATGACCTTGGCGGTCTCCTCGCTCACGCTGCGCTTGCGGTTGAGCGCGTTGGACACGGTTGCGGGCGAAAAACCGGTGATGCGGCTGATCTCGCGAACACTTGCTTTGGCCATTGTTCCCCCAAGCAACGGTCGTGGTCGAGCATCGTGGTCTGACCGCCCCGTGACTCGACAACTAAACGACCGCAAATTCAATCTAAACAGAATAGTAAATGTTTAATAGCTAGTTTAGCCTGTTGTCAAGCGAAGTGGTGCAACTATTCCCCCAACGGGCACATTTACTCGGTAGCTAAAAAAGCCCCGTCCCAAATTGACTACATGGGACGGGGCGTGAAAATCAATTAGCCCAGGACGCGGGCCATACGCGCCTTGAACTCGGACAGGAAGCGCGGGGCGTCGACGGTCAGCGCCACGAGTGCGCTCTTGTCGGGGTCGGCCACACGGCGCTCATCGCAGATGGTGCGACCGCGGTACTCGCCCAGCAGATCAACACGCAGGTTGCAGCCGAGCGCACCTACGAGCGTGGGGTCGATCGCCACGGCAACGGCCAGCGGATCGTGCAGCGCACAACCACCCAGGTAGGGTGCGTTCATCTCGTACGAGCCAATGTAGTGCTCGACCATGCTCGCAAATGCGCATCCCGCCATGGTGCCCGAGCCCGTCCAGCCGGCAATGTCGCGGCGTGTGAGTACCACGCGATGCGTCACGTCCAGACCCACCATGGTGAGCTTACGGCCCGAGCGCAGCACCGCGTCGGCTGCCTCGGGGTCGCTCGCCATGTTGGCCTCGGCGCCCGCGCTCACGTTACCGGGCACGGTAAGGGCGCCGCCCATCACGACCACGCGGCCGATGGACATCATCGCCGCCGCATCGCGCTCCAGGGCGAGCGCCAGGTTGGAGAGCGGGCCAGTCGCTACGTAGACCAGATCGGGACCATAGGTGCGCGCGGCATCGATCAGATAATCGACCGCAGCGTTGCCGTCGGCCGAGGTCGCCCCCACCGGCTCGTAGGGCGACGCGGGCACGCTCGCGCCGCCGATGCCGTTCTTGCCGTGAATGAGCGCGGTGGACGCCGGCGGCGTATAGGGCTCAGTCGCCTGCAGAGGACGGTCGGCACCCAGGTACACCGGAACCTCGGGGCGACCCAGCAGATCGAGCACCGCCAGGCAATTGTGCGCCGATTGCTCGACGCGCACGTTGCCAAAGCACGTGGTGATGCCCACGAGCTCTACCTCGGGGCTCGCGATGGCATAGGCCAGCGCCATCGCATCGTCCACTCCCATATCCAGATCAAGGATCAGCTTCTTGATTGCCATTGTTCTACTCCGCTTCTCCGTCTTTATCGTTTAACCAAACCAATGTTCAACTTCGGCGCGCGTGGGAATCGATTGCTGAGCGCCCAGGCGCGACACCGTCACTGCCGAGGCGCGAGCACCCGCGGCCATGCACTCAAAGAGCGGCAGGCCCTCTAGGCGAGCCGCCGCCAACGCGCCAATAAACGTATCGCCGGCGGCCGTGGTATCGACTACCGTGCTCGAAAGCGCCGGCATGCGCAGCAGCTCGCCGTCATCACCGAGCGTAACCGAGCCGGCACCACCCAGCGTGATGACCGCAGCTCCGGCGCCCTTGTCGAGCAGCGCATTGAGCGCGGCGACGCAACTCGCATCATCCGTGGGCAGAATGCCCGTCAGCACCTGGCACTCGGTCTCGTTGGGGCAGACCAAGTCGACCGCAGGCCAGACCTCCGCAGGCAACTCACAAGCAGGCGCCGGATTAAAGACCGTATAGAACCCCAGCCCATGAGCGCAAACAAGCGCCTCGGCCGTCGCTGCAAGGTCACATTCACCCTGGGCGATAAAGACGCTTCCGGCAGCCGGGGCAATCTCGCTGGCGTCGCCGTCGAGCTCATGGGCCACCAGACGCCTCAGCGCGCAGGCAACGTCCGCGCCCGCAAGCGCATGGTTGGCGCCCGGTGACAGTATGATGCGGTTGTCGCCCTCGCAGCGAATGATGGTCGCGGTACCGGTCTCCACGTCATCGCGAAGCGCCACGAACTCAACGCCCACGCCAGCATCCTGGAGCCCTGCCACAAGCGCATCGCCAAAGGTATCGCGCCCAACAGCGCCGATCATGCACGTGCGCGCACCCATGCGCGCAGCGGCGACGGCCTGGTTGGCGCCCTTACCGCCGGCGTTGGTGATAAAGCCGCTACCGCCGACGGTCTCGCCCGCGCGCGGTATGCGCTCGCACGCCACCGAAAGGTCCATGTTCATGCTGCCGAACACCGCAACGATGCCGCGATCTGCCATGGAAACCTCCTCATCTGCGAGCTTTGCACCCACCGTCGATCGTCGATTGTGCGCTTTCGCACCTCTATAACTTTAGTTCACTTTGATGTGAACGCACCCTTGAGGTTGCGCCAGCAGCAAGCATTCACAGGAGCAGGCAGCTACAATGAATACGTGCTGATTATTCTCGTCATTGGATGATGTTTTATGGAACAACTCTCGCAATCGGGCTCGCGCGGTCGACGCCGCACGGGCAACGAGCCGGCGCCGCACGAACGCGTGAAGAGCGAACGCCGTGCCAACGAACCGCGACGCACCGCGAGTCCCCATCGCGCTTCTGCCAACAACGCGGGCCGCGCCAACACTCCCGCCGCAGAGCAGACGCCTGCTCGCCCCAAGTCCCGCTACATCCCTGCACTCGACGGCCTGCGTACGCTCGCCGTCGTCGCGGTGGTGCTCTATCACCTTAACCTCACGTGGGCTCAGGGCGGCCTGCTCGGCGTCACGATCTTCTTTGTGCTTTCGGGCTATCTGATCACACGCCTGCTACTCAACGAAGTCGCTAAGACCGGACGCATCGACCTCAAGAGCTTCTGGATTCGCCGCATCCGTCGCCTGGTCCCCGCCGTGGTGACCGTCGTGGTAGCGACCTGTGCTCTGTGCACCGTCTTCAACCACGTGATGCTCACCAAGATGCGCCCCGACATCCTGCCGTCGCTGTTGTTCTTCAACAACTGGTGGCAGATTGCCCAAAACGTCTCGTACTTCAATGCTCTGGGCGACCCCTCGCCGCTCACGCACTTTTGGTCGCTTGCCATCGAGGAACAGTTCTACCTGATTTGGCCGCCACTGCTGTTTGCCATGGTATCCATGCATGTGAGCAAACCCAACACGCGCCGCGTGGTTCTGGGCCTTGCCGCGGTATCTGCCCTCGCCATGATGGTGCTTTACAACCCTGCCGCCGACCCCAGCCGCGTGTACTACGGCACCGACACCCGCGTGTTCTCGCTGCTGCTGGGTACCTGGATGGCCTTTATCCCCGATTGCGACCTGGCGCCGGTGCGTCTCGCACATCGTTTGGGGCTCAATCGCCTGGCTGGCGCCGCCAAGCACGGCAAAAACGCCGAGGGCAAGCCTGGCGAGAAGGCCGACGAATCAGCCGAGACCGCCCCGGCACAGCCGAGCGCCCTCGTGCGCTTTTGGTCCTCGCCCGCGTCCATCGATGTACTGGGCGTCGTGGGTCTGGTTGGCCTTGCCGCCATGGTCGCGCTCACCAACGGCTACACCGCGTTCCAGTATCGCGGCGGCACACTGCTATGCTCCATCCTCACGCTCATGGTCATTGCCGCCTGCGTGCAGCCCCAGGGAATGGTTGCCCGCGCGCTGTCCGCCGAGCCGCTCGTGTGGATTGGCAAGCGCTCGTACAGCATCTACCTGTGGCACTATCCGCTGCTGTTGCTCATGAACCCGGTCGCCAACATCAACGATACGCCCTGGTGGCAATACATTTTGCAGGTGCTGCTGGTGGTCGCCGTAGCCGAGTGCTCCTATCGCTTTATCGAGACTCCGTTTAGAAAGGGCGCCTTTGGGCGCACCGTATCCGAGTTCCGCGACGGCACCGCCACGCCCGCCGACTGGGCACGCGCGCACGTCCCCGTCTGCGCAGCCTGCGCTGTCGTGTTGGTCGTTGCACTGGGCGGCCTGATCTTTGTGCCCGAGACGTCTGCACTGAGCGGCGAGGGCGCCGAAGTTCTGAACAAGGAAGCCAAGAACACCGCGCCCACCGACCAGCAGGCGGCCGACGACACCGACAAGGACAACGACGGCTTCCCCGATGGCTCCTACGATCTGCTTATGATCGGCGACTCCGTGTCGCTGCGTGCCGTAGACACCTTTGACGGCGTGTTCCCGCACAGCCACATCGATGCCGAAAAGGGCCGCCAGTTCGATGCGGGCCGTGCGACATTTGAAGGCTATATCCAGCAGAACCTTGCCGGCAAGATCGTGGTCTTTGCCCTGGGCACCAACGGCTTGGTAACCGACGACCAGATCGACGCCATCATGGCCGATGCAGGAGATAAGCGTATTGTGGTGTTTGTGAACACGCGCAGCCCGCAGCCGTGGGTTGGCTCTACCAACCAGGCCATCGCCAACGCCGCTACGCGCTACAAGAACGTGCGCGTTATCGATTGGTACGGATACAGTGCCAACCGCAACGACCTGTTCGATGGCGATGGCACGCACCTATCGACCACTGGCGTGACTGAATACCTCAACTTGATCCACGATGCCGTCAAGAAGGACCTGCCCGTACACCCCGAGGATCACGTCAACGATCCGCAGCCGGCAGCCGTCAAGTCTGCCACCGACGCGCTCGTCAATGCGCTCGCTCTCAAGCCGCACAAGTTGGGCACCGACAAGTAACCTGCAGCGCAAACTTCCCACATCCGGAGGGGGCGTATTCCCTGGCACACCCCCCCACCCGCAGATAAG
>CABUZD010000029.1 GCA_902495945.1 uncultured Collinsella sp. | reverse complement strand
CAAGGCCGACGACCCGGTCTTTACCATCTCCGACCTGCTGATCCATCTCTCGAGCGAGCAGATGTCTAAGCCTGCCAAGGACGCCGTCGACGCCGAGATCCTCGACGTGATCGTGGGCGGCCGTCCCGTCAAGTTCGATGAGGACGACAAGGACGCCCCCAAGGAGCCCGTCAAGCAAATGTTCCTGGACATCCTTAAGGAGCAGTACGACGTCGAGGAGGAGGACTTCCTCTCCGCCGAGATCGAGGTCGTGCCCGCCGGCCCCGCCCGCGACATGGGCCTCGACCGCTCCATGATTTTGGGCTATGGCCACGACGACCGCGTCTGTGCCTACCCCTCCATGCTCGCCCAGATCGACGTCGCCAACGTGGAGCGCACGAGCATCACGCTCATCGTCGACAAGGAGGAGATCGGTTCCGTGGGTGCCACCGGCATGACGAGCCGCTTCTTCGAGAACACCGTCGCCGAGATCATGACGCTCGCCGGCGAGGATAGCCCGCTGGCCCTGCGCCGCGCGCTCGCCCGCAGCCGCATGCTCTCCTCCGACGTGTCCGCCGGTTTCGACCCGGGCTATGCCGGCAAGTTCGAGACGAAGAACGCCGCCTTTATGGGTCGTGGCCTGTGCTTTAACAAGTACACGGGCAGCCGCGGCAAGGGCGGTTCCAACGACGCCGATGCCGAGTACGTGGCCCTCGTCCGCGACATCATGGACGAGGCCGGCGTGGACTTCCAGACCTGTGAGCTCGGTCGCGTCAACGCGGGCGGTGGCGGCACCATCGCCTACATCATGGCCAAGTATGGCATGAACGTCATCGACTCCGGCGTTGCCGTCCTGTCCATGCACGCCCTGTGGGAGGTCGCCAACAAGGCCGATATCTACGAGGCCTACCGCGGCTACAAGGCCTTCATCGAGCGAGCCTAACCAACCCTTCATCAGTTGCGGTGAAATACGGACTAAACTGGCCCATAAACGGCCAAAACAGACCGTATTCCACCGCAACTTCCTTTTTGGCAGAGGAGAGTCCATGCTGCAGGTCATCATTTCGCCCGCCAAGCAGATGCGCGCGGCCCAAGATGCTTTTGAAGTCCTGGACATACCGCCTTTTGCGCACGAAACGGCTCGCCTCCACCGCGCACTGCTAGATATCGAACGAAATGAAGGCAGCGGCGGTCTGCAGACGCTATGGAACGTAAGTGACAAACTGCTGGGGCCTTGCCTCAACACCCTGCATGAGTTCGGGCCCATCCTGAAAAACGGCGATCTCGACAATCCCGCACTCGCCCGACACCTCTCCCCCGCCGTCATGTCCTACCACGGCATCCAATACCAAAGTATGGCGCCCGAGGTCATGGATGCCGCACAGCTCGACTGGCTGCAAAACCATCTCTGGATCCTCTCGGGCCTTTACGGATGCGTACGCCCCTTTCATGCCGTTGAACCGTATCGGCTGGAGATGGGCGCAAAGCTTGCCGTCGACGATGCCCGAGACCTCTACGCGTTTTGGGGCGACAAGCTCGCACGGACCATCGCTCCGGCGAGCTCCAACGCTACGATCGTCAATCTCGCCAGCGCGGAGTACGCCAAAGCCGTTCTGCCCCACCTCGCGGGCGACGCCACAGTCGTCACGTGCCTCTTTGGTGAAGGCATCCGCAACGGCAAGCCCATCCAGCGCTCGACCGCCAGCAAAAAGGCGCGCGGCTCCATGGTGCGCTGGATGGCGGAAAACAAGGTCGAGGATGTAAGCGGGCTCACCGCATTCGACGTTGGCTATCGTCACCTTCCCGAGCTTTCAAATAAAAACACTTTGGTCTTCCTGAACGAACGGGCCTTGTAGGACCACCGCTACTCTTGAATGTACTGCCTAGGCACGACGTCTATTCCGCCAAGCCGTCGGCTTTGGCAATTTCATTTGTCGTGCCGTCCTGATAGGTAATCTTGACATGCTCAACCTCGGACACCTTGACGCCCGACGGAGGCTCCAGACGCCATTCCGCCAGAGCGATATCCATGGTCGTGGGCACATCTCCTTGATCTTTGAGCTTCACCGTCAGCGTTTTGAGCGCCGCGTCAAACGTCACGCGTTCGATTTCTTCGCCTGGAATGGACCCACCACTCAGCTGCAACTGCACAAACTCATCGCGCGGGTACCAATAATCGCCCGGAATGGCGAGCGTATTGGCATTACCGCCAGTACTCCTCACCGCCATAATCGGTAGGCTATCATCGGCCTCAAACTCCCAGGCAGCGCCGCCGCGACCGCCAAACGTCCAAATACAAAAGGCAATCACCAGCACGGCAAGCACCGCAAAGCCAATCGCGACCAACCCATGGTGCGCACGGCCCTCCTCGGCCGATATGTCCCATTGCGTCTCTCGATATAGATGCTTGTCTTCCATGTACGCCTCCCCACAGGCACGTTCGTTAGGCCAATCGTACCCATTCAGGCTATACTTGAGCCCACTACATAAACGGGGAGCTTGCAGGACCAGACGGCAGGCTGAGATTGGGCGCGCCCGCCCTGACCCGCAAACCTGATATGGGTAATGCCAACGAAGGGAGCCGTGCCAATGAGCACACAGACCGAGTCCAAGCTTGTCACGCAAATCGACTTCGCCCGCGCCGGACAGATCACGCCGCAGATGAAGGAAGTCGCCGAGCGCGAGCATCGCGACCCCGAGTACATCCGCGAGCGCGTGGCCGACGGCCGCATCGCCATTCCCGCCAACATCGTGCACATCAAAAAGGGCATGCGCGCCTTTGGTGTCGGCGAGGGCCTGTCCACCAAGGTCAACGTGAACTTGGGCATCTCGGGCGACAAGGCCGATGCCGCCGAGGAATGGAAGAAGGTCAAGATCGCTGAGGACTTTGGCGCCGACGCCATCATGGACCTCTCCAACTCGGGCAAGACGCGCCAGTTCCGCCAGCAGCTCATCGACGAGACGCCGCTCATGGTAGGCACCGTCCCCATGTACGACGCCATCGGCTACATGGAAAAGCCGCTGGTCAAGCTCACCAAGGACGACCTGTTCGAGGTCGTGCGCGCGCACGCCGAGGACGGCGTGGACTTTATGACCATTCACTGCGGCATCAACAAGTCGGTCACCAAGACCTTTAAGGAGACCGGTCGCCTGATGAACATCGTCAGCCGCGGCGGCTCGCTGCTGTTTGGCTGGATGGAGGTCACCGGCAACGAAAACCCCTTCTACGAGTACTTTGACGAGCTGCTCGAGATTTGCCACGAATACGACGTGACGATTTCGCTCGGCGACTCCTGCCGCCCGGGCTGCCTCTACGACTCCAACGACGCCACCGAGACCGCCGAGATGATCGAGCTGGGCAAGCTGTGCAAGCGCGCCTGGGCAGCCGGCGTCCAGGTCATGGTCGAGGGCCCGGGTCACATGGCGCTTGACGAGATCGCTGCCAACATGAAGCTACAGAAGCGCCTGTGCCACAACGCCCCGTTCTATGTGCTCGGGCCGCTGGTGACCGATATCGGCGTGGGTTACGACCACATCACCGCTGCCATCGGCGGCGCCATCTCCGCCAGCTCCGGTGCCGACTTCCTGTGCTACGTGACACCAGCCGAGCACCTGTGCCTGCCTAACGCTCAGGATGTGCTCGACGGCCTCATGGCCACCAAGATCGCCGCACACGCCGCCGATATCGCCAAAAAGGTGCCCCACGCCCGCGACATGGATGACAAGATGGGCCAGGCACGCCGCAAGCTCGACTGGGACGCCATGTGGAAGTGCGCGCTCGACCCGGTCACCGGCAAGAAGCGCTACGAGGAATCCCCCGCCGCCACCGAGGGTACCTGCACCATGTGTGGCAAGATGTGCGCCGTCCGAACCGTCAACAAGATCTTCGAGGGCACCACGATCGACCTCGGCATGGAGGACTAACCCTGTCGCCGCGGCCGCCTCTGGCGGCGAGCTGGTGCCTGTCAATTGTTGACGTGTGAACATTTGCTTACATTTGCGTAAAGATTGCATCGCCCGCCCGGGTTCGACATAGAGTCGGCCCGGGCATCTTTATAATGCTGGCTTATAGACCCATTTGATTCCGACCGAACAAGGGAGCGAACATGGATCGCAGTAAGGTACCTGCCGTTCTATCCATCGCAGGATCCGATTCCAGCGGTGGCGCCGGCATTCAGGCCGATATCAAGACCATCACGGCGCACCGCCTGTATGCCGAGACGGCCATCACCGCCATCACCGCACAGAACACCCTGGGCGTCACCGCCGTGCAGGATATCTCACCAGATATCGTAGCCGCGCAAATTGACGCCGTTTTTGACGATATCCGCCCGAGCGCCGTCAAGATCGGCATGGTTTCTTCTGTCGAGATTATCGATGTTATCGCCGACCGCCTGAGCGCCTGGAACGCAACAAACGTGGTAGTCGACCCCGTCATGGTAGCCACCTCGGGCGCACGGCTGATTGCCGAAGATGCCGCCGAGGCGCTCACCCGCCGCCTGTTCCCGCTAGCGACGGTTATCACGCCCAATATTCCCGAGGCCATGGCCCTGCTCGACTACGAGGTCGACTCCGAGCGCACGCAGCAAAATGCTGCCATGCTCCTCACCCGCCGCTTTGGTTGTGCATCCCTCGTTAAGGGTGGGCATCTTGTCAACGAGGCCAACGATGTACTGGCCGAACCCGCGCCACTCGATGACGAGGGCAACCATCTGGGAGATCCACTCACCACGTGGTTCCGCCACAAGCGCATCGAGACCGACAACACGCACGGCACCGGATGCACGCTCTCGTCCGCCATCGCCTGCGCGCTGGCTCAGGGCATGGATCTTGCCGACGCTGTCAACGCCGGCAAGGCATACCTAACGGGCGCTCTGGCCGCCGGCTTTGACATGGGCAAAGGCTCCGGCCCCGTCAACCACATGTGGCAGTATTAAGATTCGCAGTCCAAAACCACCGCAAAGGGGACAGGCGCCCTTGCGGTGGTTCCCACAAACATCTCGATCTGTAACAGTTAGAGTCCATTTTTCGGCCCACCTGTTACAAATCGAGACATCCAAATTCCACTGAGAAGATAATCTCGATGTGTAACAGTAACTCGGCAAAATCGACCCTAGATGTTACAGATCGAGACAAACGACCGATATCGACCTAAATAATCTTAATCTGTAACATCTAGCCCGTTTTCGGCCTTACAACTGTTACAGATCAAAACAAACCAACGAAACAAGCCGTCGCAAGGGGAACTTCTGTACTGCTTTGGGTCGCGCTACTCACCAAGCATCTCTTGGAGCTTGGCTGCCACGGCGTGGCCCAGGCTCTCGTGGCTTTCGGGCATCATGTGCAGATAATCGATATCGCCCGGCTCGGCAAAATCAGCGGCATTCAAAAAGTCGCAGCCAAACTGTTTAGCAGCATACGCATAGTATTCGGCAAAATGCTCCGAGGCCTCGACGGAGCGCTCGTCAAAGTCGGTCATGTACACATCGGCGATCTGCGGTTTAATCTTGATAGGCGCCATCAGCAGAATACGCGGGCAGGGCGCGGCTTCGGTCCAGGGAAACGCACGGACGGTGCGAATCAGCGCCATGGCACCGTCAGCGATATCGGCAGCCCCCACGCTAAAGACCGTCTTGCAATCGTTGGTTCCCAGCATAATAACGATCGCATCCAGCGGCTTATGGGCCTCGAGCAGCATCGGCAGTGCGCGGATGCCGTTAAGATTGGTGTTCAGATGGCACATGTCGTCGCGTACCGTCGTGCGGCCGTTGAGGCCTTCTTCAATTACATGCCAGCCCTCGCCTAAGTCACGTTGGGCCACGCCGCACCAGCGCACATCCTGCGCATAGCGCACCGCGGTGCCGTCGCGCATGCCCGCCGGATCGTAACCATAGGTGTTGCTGTCGCCAAAGCATAGAACGTTTTTCATCGTAAGCCCCTCGCTCAGTAAAAAACCGACGGAAGCAGCCTCTCCCGCCGGCTCGACCCATCTGTCAGCACGTACCGATTACAGGTACTTGCGCCAGTCGTCCTCGTCCTCATCATCCTCGGTAGCAGCCTGGATCTGCTCGGCGGCGCGAGCTGCCGCAGCGCGAGCGGCAACCTGGGCATAGGACTCCTCGTTGCGCTCGGGGAAGTTTGCCAGCACGTGCTCGAACTTGGCAAAATCCTCATCCCAGCGCGTAGAAGGCACGGCAAAGAAGACTTGCTTGACCTTAAAGTCGCCCGACGCGAGCTCCTTGCGGAAGAGCTCGGCCACGGCCTCTGCGTCAAAGCCGTTGTTGTCGCAGCCCCAAGCGCCCAGCACGAGCTTCTCGCGACCTAGCTCGTCGCAGATGGCAAGCACAAAGCGAATGCGGTCGCGCAGGGCATCCAGCAGAGCATCGTCGCTCACGCGATACTCCTGGCGGGCGCGCTTAACGTTGGGCGCGGCGGCCACGATCACGTCGGCGTATGCATGCACGTGGTTGCGGTCGAAGCGCACCGCAGGCACCACCAGCGCACGGTTTCGGTAAAGCTCGCAGTTGATGTTGCGGCGACGGTTCTCGCCGTACCATTTGCGCTGCTTATCGAGAACGTTGTACAGATACGAATCGGCGCACAGCGTGGCCTCCTGGCCCAGATAACCCTGAATATAGCCACCGCCCGGATTGGTGAACGAGGCGAAGGCGAGCACGGCCATGTCGCAGAACTGCGCATAGCCACGACCGTTGTCCAAGATGGCCTGCGTGGTGGAGGCATCGAGCACGGTGACCTCGGGCAGAACCGGAGCGGGCTCCTCAGCAGGCGCGGACTCAGCTTCGGCGATTTCCTCGGCAGGCTCCTCGACGGGCTCGAGCGCTGCCTCGACCTCGGCAGCCTCCGCGCCCTCGACGTCCTCGGCAACCTGTTTTTCGGTGGCCACAGCACTCTGGACCCTGGCCTTCATCGCCGCGACAAAGCCGGCAGGCATACCGTCAAACTCGCGAACACCGGCAAGCGAACGCTCGATATCCTTGGCGCACGCTTCGGACACAGTTGCCACGTGACGCTCGGCGGCCTTGGCACGGGCCTCGCGCTTGGGATTGGGCTGACCCGCGCGATTAGACCTGCGGTTACGGTTCCTGTTGTCGACGTCTGCCATAAGTGGTCACCTTTCCTGTCGCTGCCGCTATCGGCTTTTTCCATCCATGATACCCCGCCGCGTACAAAAAAGACGGCCCCGAAGGACCGCCTTTCGCATCGATTTACACGCACGGCAAGCACCGCCGCGATTCGCCACTAGTCGCGACGGCCAAGGATGTTCAGGATGCGCAGGAACACGTTGATAATGTCCACGAACAGATTGGACGCCATGAGCACGGCGTTGGGCAGTGTAGGCGGCACTGTCGTGGCAACATAGGTGTCGTAGCCAATAAAGCCGGCGAACACCACGATCACGATCAGGTCGGTGATGGTCTGCGAGACGCCCATGAACATCAGCACGATCTCAACCAGAATAGTGGCGAGCAGAATGCCAAAACCGATGCCATATACGCGCTGGAAAAACTTGGGGAACGTCACGCCCAAGGCGCCAAAAACAAAGGTGATGGCGGCCGTGGCGATAAAGGCAGTGTTGATGGTGGGCAGGTCGTAGTTGGCAAGGCCAAACGACGCGGTCAGGCCAAAGGTACTCGCAAAGATTACATAGCCCACAAGGGACAGGCCCACGGACTGCTTGCTGGCGGCGGCCGACATCATGACCATGCCGACGATGGTCAAAATAAACGAGCCAAAGACCAGCGGCAAGGCGGCTCCGCTCATCATCATGCGCGCAAACGACATGGTGCTCGTAAAGTAGGCGCCGGCGCCCATGGCGCAAAAGCCCAAGAAGATCAGGGCAGACATGGCGAGATTGTACGCGCGCGGCGACATCTCCTTGGCACGGCTTGCGCTGCTCTCGACGGGGCCGTTCTGATAGCCCTGGATATCGTTCATAGGTTTGTCCTTTCAAAAAGCGCCACAAATAACGGCGCAGTAGCTGACAAGATTCCTGTCATTGTACCCGAACGCCGTGCGTCCTTACCTACGGCGCTCGCCCTCAAGCGTACGATCAAACGCCCAGACCCACCAACGCATCACGTGGGCCTGCGAGCCATTTGGTCGTTCACGCGTCTGGTCCTCCAGATACAACTCGGTCGCATGCCCGCCAAAACGAACCTTATACGTTGCCGTACGAACACCGTGAACCGTTAAGCCAAAGCCCGTGGACGAGACAATCTCGTCAATCGTAAAGCAACGACCGTCGACCCAGCAGACGGTGACCGGCACGACCTGTCCGCCCGCGAGGATGCGAGCCACGACGTCCACATACTGCTTGTGCACGCGCCGAGTTTTGCCATCTGTCTGTCGATATTCCATGTCTCCTATTATCGAACGCATGTTTGCATGTTGTAAAGCGAACAGACTGTGGTTTTGGAGTGTCGTAGCAATCGCACGTGTCCGCATGGCGTGTTAGCAAAAAGAATACCCGCGGTCAACAGGACTAATATTCAATTTTAGTGCCAAATAATCCACTTCTCACGTCAGAACTCCGTTAAGAAACCCACAGGAGGTGATACGATTTATCATGTTTTTGTAACGTGCCTGCAAACTTCGAGAAAGCCCATATATGGACGTAACGTTCTCAACCTTCCTCGGCCAAATTGTGTCGAACCCAGTCCTTGCCGTCACCGTGATCCTCGCGCTCGGCGCCATCTTCGTCAATGGATGGACCGACGCGCCCAACGCCATCGCGACCTGCGTCACTACGCGTTGCATGCCCGCCCGCGCCGCCATTCTCATGAGCGCCGCATTCAACTTCCTCGGCGTGCTCATCATGACGCACTTTAATGCGAGCGTCGCCAACACCATCTCACATATCGTCGACTTTGGCGGAAACAGCACCATGGCGCTCGCGTGCCTCTGCGCAGCGCTGTTCTCCATCGTCGTCTACGGCGCCACAGCATCGCGTTTTGGCATCCCCACTTCGCAAAGCCACAGCCTTATCGCCGGCCTGACCGGTGCCGCTATCGCCCTCGGCGGCGCGAGCAGCGTCAACGTCCACGAGTGGATGAAGGTCATCTACGGCCTGGCGCTCTCCATCGGCCTGGGCTTTGTCATGGGCTGGGTCCTGTGCAAACTCGTCTCGATTCTTTTCGCCGCCGCCAACAGGCGACGTGCCAATGTCTTCTTTAAATACGCTCAGATCGCGAGCGCTGCGGCCATGAGCTTTATGCACGGCGCGCAGGATGGACAGAAGTTCATCGGCGTGCTCTTTTTAGGCGTGGCCTTCGCAAACGGCCAGACCAGCGTCGGCGATGCCGGCATCCCCATCTGGATTATGCTGCTGTGCTCGGCCACCATGGGTATCGGCACCAGCGTCGGCGGCGAGCGCATCATAAAGTCCGTCGGCCAGAGCATGGTTAAGCTCGAGAAGTATCAGGGCTTCTCCGCCGACCTCGCGGGCGCCGCGAACCTGCTGCTTGCCACCCTTACCGGCATCCCCGTGTCCTCCACACACATCAAGACCTGCGCCATCATGGGCGTCGGTGCCGTCAAGCGCCTCTCGGCCATCAACTTCGGCGTCGTTAAGGACATGATGTTCACCTGGTTCTTCACCTTCCCCGCCTGCGGACTCATCAGCTTTGTCATGGCCAAGCTGTTCATGATGTTCCTCTAGTCAAACCGAACGTCCATCTGGACCGCAACACTTCGCCCACCCGTCTTCGCCTCGAAAGGACCCACCCATGGCTAAGAAACCCGATTCGTTCTACTTTGACAACTACGTCGCCTGCGCCGACCTCGCCGTCCAGGCCGCCGAGCTGCTTACCCAGATTTTTGAGAACTTCGATCCCGCGCAGATTCACGACATGCTCAATAAGATGCATGCGATTGAGCATGCGGCAGACAAGAAGCACCACGAGCTCGAAGACGCCCTGCTCACCGCCTTTATCACCCCGCTCGAGCGCGAGGATCTGGATCTGATGAGCTGCGCGCTCGACACCGTGCTCGACCGTATTGAGGGCGTCGTGCAGCGCGTCTACTTCACCAACATTCAGAGCATCCATCCCGACGCCATCGTCATCGCCCACAAGGTGACTGACGCCTGCCGCGCCATGAAAGACCTGATGGTCGAGCTTCCCAACTACCGCAAGTCCAAAACGCTGCGCGAGCTGGTCATCCAGATCAACACCATCGAGTCCGAGGCCGACGAGCTCTACATCAACGCCATGCGCAACCTGCACGTTAACGGCAAGGATCCGCTCGAGGTCATCGCTTGGCGTGACGTCTACGCCTTCCTGGAGTACTGCGCCGACTGCTGCGAGAATGTGGCCGATGTTGTGGATTCGATTGTCATGAAGAACAGTTAATTGGGGGTACGTGTCCCACCGGTCGCGGGCCCGACCACTCATAACCTTTTTCACTCCGGCTGCAAGCAGAGTCGTTCAAAAGGTTATGAGTGGTCGGGCCCGCTCCCTTATGTACCACCATTGGGAACCTTGGCTGATAGTTAGAATGCGATGGGGACTTGGCCGATGCGACCTTTTATGCCCGATTGGATACTTTGGGGCGGTGATGGGCGTTTGGCTGGATGGGGCTCTGGGTACCTTTTGTTTTACTTTGGATTGATTTGCTGACTTTGGAGGGTTTGGTTATGGGATATTTGGATCTGGCCCGTTCTCGTTATTCTTGTCGTGAATTTGAGGCTCGGGCTGTTGAGCAGGCTGTGGTGGATGCCATTGTTGAGACTGGGCGTATTGCTCCTTCTGCTTGCAATAATCATCCAACCCGTGTGATGGTGTTGGATACGCCTGAGCTTCTGGAGAAGGCTGCTGCTTGTCAGCCTCGGTTTGCTCGTGATGGATCTATCTTTGGCGCTCCGCTCATCTTCCTTATTTGTAGCGTTACCGAAGACGCTTGGGTGCGCCCGTATGACCAGATGAATTCCAGTGAAATCGATACGTCCATAGTGTGCGATCAGATGATGATGGAGGCCACCGAGCAGGGCCTGGGAACGTGCTGGGTATGCCATTTTAAGCCCGAGGTGGCACAGGAGCAGTTCAACCTGCCCAAAGGCGTTTATCCCTATCACATGCTCGTCTGCGGATATCCTGCCGACCACATCGCCGATCCCGAGCATCGCGAGGCCCGTAACATTCCCCTCTCCGACTTCCTCCTCAAGTAGATTTTGGGACATGCCCTAAAACCTATCCTTGACCGCTCACCGGTTCGCCGAGTTCTGCGCCACTATGTGCAGGGCTCGGTTTTTTATGTTGCGCGCCCCGGTACAATCATAAAAAAGGACCCGCAAGCTGCGGGTCCTTTCTAGGCACTAAATTGTAGGCCGAATGTTAGTCCAGGTCGTCGGCAGCAAAGTTGTCGATCGGGGCGAAGGGATCGGCCACGGGGACAACCGGGTCAGCGACGGGCAGCGGCTCGGCGGGAACAGTCACTGCAGGAGAAGCGGCAGAACCGACCGGCGTGGAGGCCATCAGATCGGCCGGGAAGGAATTCTGGGCATCGTCCATGAAGTGCTGGATGAGCTTGAGATACTCTGCCTTGAACTCCTCACGGGAAGCCTTGAGACGATCGATCTCCTCGAGCTCGGCCTGCTTCTCGGTCAGAGCCTGGCGGATAACCTCGCGGGCCTTGGCGTCAGCCTCGTTGCGGATACGCTCAGCGTTCTCGTTGGCATCGTTGACGATGGTCTCAGCGGTCTGCTGGGCAGCGATCAGGGCAGCGGAAATCTGGCGCTCCTGAGCGGAGAAGTCAGGGGCGGGAGCAGCCACGGGGGCGGCAGGAACGGCCTGGGCGGGGGCATCCTGAGCCTGGGCAAGCTGAGCCTGCGCATCGGCAAGCTGCTGCTCGGTAGCAGTCAGACGGCCCTTAAGGTCGACGATCTTAGCGAGCATAGCGTCAACCTCAGAGGACAGCGTCTCCAAGAAGACGTCGACCTCAGCAGGATCGTAGCCACGCTTGGCCTCAGAGAAAGTCTGAGCCTGGATGTCTGCAGGGGTAATAGCCATAACAAGTCTCCTTTTTCATCGCCTCGGCGCTACACGCCCGACGTAAGTTACTAAGTCAGTTCTACACGAGTATACCTATAAGAAGCTGCAGAACCAGCCTCTGCACCAACTGCAACGCAATAATCGCAACGACCGGCGAAAAATCGATACCGCCCATCGGCGGGATGAAACGACGGAACAGGTTAAGCCACGGACCGCACACGCTATCAAGCACCGCGGCAATATCCTGAAGCAAACCACCCTGCTTCATGGGAATCCACGTCATAAAGCAGTAGACGACAATAAGCGTGGAATAGAAGTTGAACAGCGTGTTGACCAGCTGGACGATAGTGTAGATGTTGATGGGAATCTCCTCGTCTTGTCTTTACTTAAGGTAGCCGTCGGCACGAAGCTTCTTGAGATCGGAATCTTTGACCTCGCAACCGGCGGGCAGCACCATGAACACGCGGTCGCCCACCTCCTTGACCGTGGCACCCAGACCGCAGGCAAAGCCGTAAGAGAAGTCCAAGACGCGCTTGGCAACTTCGGTGCGTACGCCCACAAAAATCAGTGCGACAGGCTGCTTGGTGCGAACGCGGCGCACCACGGTCTCCACGTCGTCATAGCTCTCGGGGCGCAGGACATAGGCCGGCAGCTGCGGTGTGGCGTTGATGATATTGCTCGCATAGGCCGAGGCATCGCTCGGTGCAGGCGCGGGCGCAGCGACGGCACGGGCGCGGGTGTTCTCGGCGTAGCTCGACGGCGTGTCATAGGCACCAGGACGATAACCGCTCGCAACACTGTCCTGCGAGCGCGAAGGCGGGTTATACGTCGTAGCATGGCGGGAGTCATCGCCGACCAGCTGACCGGAGCGCGTATACACGGCAACCGACTCAGCTTCACCGCGGCGCGTCTGACCAAGCAGGCCGTTGCTCGGCTCGTCTTGGGTGTAGAAGCCCTCGCCCGAAGCACCGCTGTAGCCGTTGCCCTGATAACTATCGTCATAGCCGTCATCGTAGCCGTAGTCGTCGTCCTGGCCATAACCCTGGTCGTAACCCTGCTGGCCGCCCAGGTGCATCTTATTTTTAATCTCGTCAAGGAAGCCCATGGTTGTGTCCTCTCGCGGTTTAGTGCAGGCGCCCCGATAATCAGTGCGCACTTCAGAGCCTTATTTTACTGCAAACTCCGGGCTAAATACTACCCTGCCCAGGCGAACGAGCGTAGAGCCCTCCTCAAGGGCAGGCTCAAAGTCCTCGCTCATGCCGCAGGAAAGCTCAGGCAGGTTCAAATCGGGATGCGCCGCCTCCAGCTCATCCCTCAGCTCACGAAGCCCCGCAAAGGTGCGGCGTGCCACATCCTTATTCCCCCGGGGCGCCATAGTCATAAGCCCCTGTACGCAAATTCCCTCAAGTTCCGCAAGCTCACCCACGGCGACGCGAATCTCATCGGGCGAAAAGCCTCCCTTCGACTCCTCACCACTCACATTGACCTCAATGAGCACACGCTGGGGGCCGACGAGCTCGCCTGCCTCAATCTTGCGGACAGCACGGCTCGAGATCGCCTGCGCCAGATGCAGCGAACCCACCGAGTGGATCAGCTCGGCTGAGCCCAGCACCGCATTGATCTTATTGGTCTGCAGGTTGCCGATCATATCGAAGCGCACCTCGGGCAGCTCCGGATGCTCCGCCAAACCTGTGAGCTTGCGAACCAGCTCCTGCGGGCGATTCTCGGCAAAATGGCGATACCCCGCCTGGATGGCGGCAACGGTCTCATCGACACCAACGGTCTTGGACACGGCAATGAGGCGCGCGGCGTCGTGGGGACGGCCTGCGCGATCGAGCGCCGCATAAAAACGTTCCAGAATCTGCTCGCGGCGAGCGCGCATCAAGTCCAAATAGTTATCCATTGCCAATCGCCTCCGCTGACAGCCAAACAAGTAGTCCCATGCTAACGCAAGAGCGCGGCCCCGCATGTGCAAGGCCGCGCTCACTTAGGTATTTACAATCTTTCGACGAACGGAATTACTTACTCCTCGTCGTCCTCGCCATCGTCCTCGTCCTCAAGATGATCGAGCAGGTAGCGAAGACCCTCGCTGACCTCGTTAGCGGGCACCTTGGCAACGTAGTGAGCGTCGACGGCGGGCCTCATGATGACACCCTCGCCCGAAGGCACGCGCATGCTCTCGAGCTCATCCTCGTCTGTACGGGCGATATCACCGGCATTCATGCGCTGACCAGTCAACAGGAAGGTCAGACGGCAGGCGGCATCGATGGAAATCGAAGCGATGCGATCGAGGTAGCGCGAAACCATGATGGCGCGGCGCAGGTCGTCATAGTTGCTGTCGTCGTCCATAAAGTCGCCCGTATCCATACGGTTGAAGGTGCGGAAGAACTTCTCGTAGGCGGCGTGCACTGGCTCGTCCTCGACGGCCAAGTTGCAGATGATGGACATGTCGTTGGTGACGAGCGCGGAAAGCGAAGAGCCCAGCACCTGGTAGACGGCCTCAGCCTCGGCCTCGACCGTGCCGACAAGCTCCTTGGGCAGCGAGATGTCGGCCTTGATCATATGACGCGTGGCGCGGCAAATCTGGCGAACCTTATCGGTCATGCGCTGCAGGTTAAAGTCGACGTAGATGATCGTCTGCAGCAAGCGGAAGTCGGAGGCGACCGGTGACTGCGTGGCAATCAGGTTGTAGCAGACGGCCTCCAGGTTGGCGCAGCGTGCGTCAACCGAAAGCGTGCGCTTCTTGGTCTTGGTGGCGAGCTTGCGGTCGTCGGTCACATAGGCCTTCACGGCATCGTGGAGGGCCAGATCGACGGCCTCGTAGATGCTCAGCATCTCGTGACGGGCCTCGATGAGCTGACGGGAAAACAGTTTGCGCATGGTTCACTCCAATCAGTTGGGTGCGGTCATGCCGCCCGCACAGTGAATACACACCGGACCAGGTCCGATCAGCTTGGGACTAGTCGCACCGATCAGCCAAAGCGGCCGGTGATATAGTCTTCCGTCCGCGAGTCCACCGGACTGGTGAAGATCGCGTCGGTTTGACCATACTCGATGAGCGTGGCGGGCTCGCCGGCAACTTCCTGCAAGAAGAATGCGGTGTAGTCGCTGATACGAGCTGCCTGCTGCATAGAATGCGTGACGATGATGATCGTCATCTCGGGCGCCAGCTCGGCCATCAGATCCTCGACCTTAGAGACGGACGTGGGGTCGATGGCGGAGCAGGGCTCGTCCATCAGAAGGACATCGGGTTGCACCGCAAGCACGCGCGCGATGCACAGACGCTGCTGCTGACCGCCCGAGAGCGCCAAACCATCCTTGTTGAGCTGATTGGATACCTCTTTCCAGAGGTTGGCGCGTTTGAGCGATTCTTCCACGATGTCATCGAGGTCACTTTTGCTAGTCACGCCCTGCAGACGAGGGCCAAAGGCGACATTCTCGTAGATGGATTTGGGAAACGGATTGGGCTGCTGAAAGATCATGCCCACGCGACGACGGAGGTCGACCGGGTCGACACCCTCGGCATAGATATCGTT
>CABUZD010000028.1 GCA_902495945.1 uncultured Collinsella sp. | reverse complement strand
CGCGCCATGGAGCAGGACGTGGGGCTTTCGATTGAGCGCCTGTCTGTCGATGGCGGTGCCTCGCGCAACGAGTTCATCATGCAATTCCAGGCCGACCTGCTGGATATCCCCGTGCTGCAATGCGAGACGGTGGAGACCACGGCAATCGGTGCCGCGTACTTGGCGGGTCTTGCCGTCGGCTATTGGGAAGACCTTGAAGAGCTGGAGCAAAATGCCCAGATCGTTAGGACCTTCCTTCCCCATATGTCCGCCGAGCGTCGCGAGCAAAACCTTGCGGGCTGGCGTGATGCAGTCAAGCGCTCGCTCGGTACCGCACAGTAGGGCTGCGATGGGCTGCTCGATACAACAAACCGCTAAACATATGCATGGCGTGCGGCGGCAACATTGCTGCGCGCCTTGTCAGCAAGGCCGTTTTGCGGCTGCAACGAAAGGGGCAATCAACCCATGACCGTCACCTACGATGCGTCCCGTGTGACGCTTGTCGATCATCCGCTCGTCCAGCACAAGCTGTCGATCCTGCGCGACAAAAACACCGGCACCAACCAGTTCCGTCAGCTCGTGCGCGAACTCGCGCTTTTTGACGGCTACGAGGCCATGCGCGACCTGCCTATGGAAGACGTCGAGGTCGAGACCCCCATCACTACCGCCACGTTCAAACAGCTTGCCGGCAAGAAACTCGCCATCGTGCCCATCCTGCGTGCGGGCCTTGGCATGGTCGACGGTATCCTCGACCTGGTGCCCTCCGCTCGCGTGGGCCACATCGGCATGGAGCGCGACGAGGTCACCCACGAGCCGCACGAGTATTACTGCAAGATGCCCAAGGATATCGACCAGCGCATCTGCCTGGTCGTCGACCCCATGCTCGCCACGGGCGGTTCGGCCGAGATGGCCATCAGCTACCTGCGCGGGCGCGGTGTCAAGGACATCCGCATGCTGTGCATCGTCGCGGCCCCCGAGGGCCTCAAGTCGCTGACTGAGAAGGATCCCGATGTGCATATCTATACCTGCGCCATCGACGACCATCTCAACGAGGCTGCCTACATCGTTCCCGGTCTCGGCGACGCCGGCGACCGCATCTACGGCACGCTCTAGTCGCTGGGCTAAGACGGCCGCGGCTGCAAATACGAAGAAACGGTGCGCGCGGTCGAACAAAAGGCGACCGCGCGCACTCCTGTTAACGGACGTTTTGCCCTGCAGGGTTCGAGAAAAACGTATTACCGTACCTGCGGCATAAAGAAGGTCTTAAGAAAACGAACAGGTGCGTATTAACCGATGCTTTTTCGGTTGTACTTTAGCGATTGGCTCGTACAATAGTCACCAATGTTTGGCGGGAACTGTCCTGTGAGGCGATAAAAAAGGAAAGTGAGGACGCCAGTGTTTCAGATAGCCGATCTGCTCGCTATCGTTGCAGGTGCCATCGCGGGCGCGATTGCCTTCCTTCCCTTTGTCTTTACGCTCAAGCCGGTTCTTGACGATAAGCAGAATGCGGACATGCTCAAGGGTATGGTGAGTCTCGCGGTCTCGGCAATCGCGTTGCTTGTCTTTACCTTGGTTGTGTTTGTGTTGTTCGGAGAGGCATTTCGCATGTTCCTCCTGGGCGAGGCGATCGGCTTCGTGGCCTTTATGGCCGCCTGCGCGGTTCGCGTCGCCAAGGCGCTGCGAGATCCTCATGAGGTCGAAAGGTAAGTCGTGGAAATTTTTGAAAAGCTGCCTGATGAGATTAATCATCTGGTCAGCGAGTTCAGCTCCACCCCTGTCGTGGGCGATCTGAGCTGCGGCATCACGCAGTACTCGTTTTGGCTGATCGTCTCCACGATCGTGCTCCTGATCGTCCTGGCCGTGTTCAAGAAGAAGCAGACTTTGGTTCCCAAGGGCTTCTTCGTCAACGGTTTCGAGTACATCATCGAGTACGTCGAGAACGATATCGGCAAGGGTGTCGTGGGTGAGAACTGGAAGAAGCACTTCCCGTTCCTGTGCTCGCTTTTCCTGTTCATCCTGATCAACAACATGATCGGCCTGATTCCGGGAATGAAGCCCGGCACCGGCGCAATCGGCTCCACCGCCGCGCTCGCCATCTTCGCCTTCGTGTACTTCATCTACTACGGATGCAAGGCTCACGGCGTGATCGGCTACATCAAGAGCCTCGCTCCGCAGGGCGTGAGCTTCCCGATGAACGTGCTCGTGTGGGTCGTCGAGCTTTTCTCGACCTTCCTGCGCCTCATCACGCTCGCCGTCCGTCTGTTCTGCAACATGTTCGCAGGACACGTGGTCATGGGCTCGTTCGCCATCATGGCGAGCATGTTCATGCAGCCGCTGCTTCAGCAGGTTTCCGCGGCCCACGCCGTCGGCGCCCTGCCTTCGCTGGCCTGGCTTGCCATTCTCATCCTGATCTATGCGATCGAGCTTGTGGTCGGCGCCATCCAGGCTTACGTCTTCACGGTCCTTACCGCCGTGTATGTCTCCGAGGCAGAGGAGGTCGCGGAGGAGGAGTAGTCTTCCGTTCGCGCCTTAAAGGTAAGGCAATTCGTTAAACCGCCGGTGCCCGTACCCATGGAGCCCGGCAGTTATAAAAAGGTTATCCTGCGTGAAATAAGACACGCACGACAAAGGAGGAATCGTGGGAGTTATCGGTTACGGTCTCGGTGTTATCGGCGCTGGTCTTGCTATCGGCCTGTCTGCTCTGGGTGCTACGGGTGCTATGGCCCGTCAGCCTGAGGTCCAGGGCCGCGTGTTCACCGTCTTCATCATGGGCTCCGCTTTCGGCGAGGCTCTGGCTCTGATCGGCTTCGTTGTCGCGCTGATCGTTAAATAGCACGGAGCGTCAAGTATGAATCTTTCATCCCAGAAGAGCGCGATCGCACTCTCCGCGTCCGCGGCCGCGCTGCTCATGCCGGTTTCCGCGTTCGCCGAGGACGGCGCCGCCGGTGCGGACATCCTCATCCCTAAGATGGCGGAGTTCATCCCGGCGCTTATCGCCTTCCTGATTATCTGGATCGTGCTGGCCAAGGTCGCCCTGCCGGGCATCATGAAAACCATGGAGGAGCGCGGCAAGAAGATCGAGGAGAGCCTCGACGAGGCCGAGAAGACCAAGCAGGAGGCTATCGCCAAGCGCGCTGAGTCCGACTCGATCGTCACCGACGCCCGTCGTCAGGCTGCCGACATCGTTCTCGAGGCCCGTAAGGACGCCGAGTCCGAGCGTGCCCGTATCATCGAGGCTGCTCACAAGGAGGCCGAGGAGATCATCGCCAAGGCCCATACGACCGTCGAGGACGAGCGCAAGTCCATCTACGCCGGTGCCGCGAGCTCCATCGCCGACCTGTCCGTTGCCGTCGCCACCAAGATCGTGGGCGAGGCACTCGAGGACGATGCCGAGCAGAAGAAGCTCATCGAGCGCTACATCCAGGAAGCAGGTAGCCTGAATGCCGACTAGCCGCTATCAGGACAAGGTGCTCGAGACCTACGCGCGTTCCCTTTTGGAAGCCGCCAAGGCCGAGAACCATGTGTTCGAGGACCTCGAGATGATCGAGCGCTTGGCTTCTGCCAGCCCCGAGATCATCGCCGTGCTCGACACCATGTCCAAGCGCGACCAGCTCGACCTTCTTCCCAAGGTGGCAGCTGCCTTTAAGTATGTTGCCGAGGAAGACGAGGATGTAGTGGGCGTGACCGTCACCACGGCGATCCCGCTCGACGACGAGCTGCGTCAAACCATCACTAAGAAATGCGAGCAGGACTTCGGCCGCAAGGTATTCCTTATCGAGCAGGTCGACCCGTCTATCGTGGGCGGACTGGTGCTCGAGGCCCGCGGCGAGCGTCGTGACATTTCCGTCAAGACGCAGCTGCGCATCGCGCAGGAGACCCTCGCAAACTCTGCTAATTCGTACGGAGGTGAAGCCTAATGTCCGAAACCCTCAATGCCCAGGATATCGCCAAGAAACTGCAGGAGCAGCTCACGAGCCTCTCCGCGACGGTCGATACGCATGAGGTTTCAACGGTCGACGAGGTAGGCGACGGCATCGCGCGCGTCTCCGGCCTCAAGAGCGCCATGGCAGGCGAGCTTCTGGAGTTCAAGAGCTCCGATACCGGTGAGACCGTCTTCGGCCTTGCCCAGAACCTTGACCGTGACGAGGTCGGCGCCGTTCTGTTCGGTGCCGTCGACTCCATCAAGGAAGGCGACGAGTGCCGCACCACTGGCCGCGTTATGGATATCCCCGTGAGCCGTGCCATGCTCGGCCGCGTCGTCAATCCGCTCGGCCAGCCCATCGACGGCCTGGGCGACATCGTCGCTACGCACCGTCGCCCCATCGAGTTCAAGGCTCCCGGCGTCATCGATCGTACCCCGGTGTGCGAGCCGGTTCAGACCGGTCTGCTCGCTATCGACTCCATGGTGCCTATTGGCCGCGGTCAGCGTGAGCTCATCATCGGTGACCGTAAGACCGGTAAGACCGCCATCGCCATCGACGCTATCCTCAACCAGCGCGGCAAGGGCATGGTCTGCATCTATGTCGCCATCGGCCAGAAGGCCTCCACGGTTGCCAACATCCGCGAGACCCTCGCTCAGCACGGTGCGCTCGACTACACCATCATCGTTTCGGCCACCGCTGCCGATTCCGCCCCTATGCAGTACATCGCGCCTATGGCCGGTGCCGCTATTGGCGAGTTCTTTATGTACAACGGCGAGGACGGCAAGCCCGCCAGCGAGACCAACCCCGGCGGCCACGTGCTCGTCATCTACGACGACCTGTCCAAGCAGGCTGTGGCCTACCGTCAGATGTCGCTGACGCTGCATCGTCCGCCCGGACGCGAGGCCTATCCTGGCGACATCTTCTACCTGCACTCTCGTCTGCTCGAGCGTGCCGTCAAGATGTCCAAGAAGAACGGTTACGGCTCCATGACGGCACTGCCGATCATCGAGACCCAGGACGGCGACGTCTCGGCCTACATTCCGACCAACGTCATTTCCATTACCGATGGTCAGATCTACCTGCAGTCCGAGCTCTTCTTCCAGGGTCAGCGCCCGGCAGTCGACGTGGGTATCTCCGTGTCCCGCGTCGGTGGCGATGCGCAGACCAAGGCCATGAAGCAGGTCGCCGGCAACCTCCGTCTGGACCTCGCTTCCTATCAGGAGCTCGCTGGCTTTACGCAGTTCGGCTCCGACCTCGACGAGGCTACTCAGAAGCAGCTGACCCACGGTGCTCGCATGACCGAGCTCCTGAAGCAGCCGCGTTACAAGCCGTTTGAGGTTGGCGAGCAGATCGTTACGCTGTTCGCTGGCAACGAGGGCTTCCTGGATGACCTGGAGATCGCCGACGTGCTGCCCTTCCGTGCCGAGCTCATCGAGTACATGGACAATGGCTTTGGTTCGCTGCTCGACAAGGTTCGCGCCAAGAAGATCGATGATGACACCAAGGCTGAGCTCTTGCGCGTCATCGGCGACTTCAAGCAGCAGTTCATGGCCAAGCACCATTCGGATGTTTCTGGATCAGAGGAGAACTAAGCCCCATGGCCAACCTTCGCGACATTAAGAAGCGAATCTCCTCGGTTACCACGACCAAGCAGATCACGCGCACGATGGAGATGGTCTCTACGGCCAAGATTCGTCGTGCCCTCGATCGCTCCAAGCAGGCCGAGCCCTATAAGGAGGCGCTGACCGACGTCATGTTGACGGTCGCCGGCGACGCCTCCTGTTCGGGCACCGATCCCATGCTGCAGAAGCATGAGAGCGTCAAGCATGGCCTGATTGTCGTTATTGCCTCGGACCGCGGCCTTGCCGGCGGTTTCAATACGACGGTGGAGCGCACGGCCGAAAAGCTCGCCGCTTCTTGGGCGAACGACGGCATCGAATGCGAGATCATCGCGTGCGGGCGTAAGCCGGCCACGTATTTCCGTGACCGCGCAAACGTTGTCATGCACTTTGAGGGCAACTCCTCTGAGCCCGATTTCAATCAGGCCCGCATGATCTCCTCTCATATCTGCGATGCGTATCGTGCCGGTGAGCTTGACCGTGTCGAGCTTGTCTACCACCACGCCAAGAACCGCGTGGATCAGGAGCTTCGCGTCGAGCATCTGTTGCCGCTCGACCCCGAGATGATCGCTATGGCCCACGGTCCGCGTAAGAACGAGACCGACGCCCCTAAGCGCATCTCGTCCACGTTCGAGTTCGTGCCCTCTCCCGAGCATGTTCTCGGCAAGCTTGTACCGTCTTATATCCTGACGGTCATCTACCAGGCCCTGATCGATTCGGCGGCTGCCGAGCAGGGTGCACGCCGCAAGGCCATGCACTCCGCGACGGAAAACGCTACCGCGATCATCTCGACCCTTACCCGCACGTATAGTCGCGTGCGCCAGGCTTCGATCACGACCGAGATTAACGAGATCGTCGGCGGAGCCTCAGCATTGGAGGAACAGTAATGGCTAATAACACCGTAAAGCTTGCGGTCGAGGAAGCCACCAAGAAGACGACTGCCGGTGATGGCCGCATCGTGCGAATCATCGGCCCTGTCGTCGACGTCAAGTTTGACGGCGCGGTGCCCCCGATCTACAACGCGCTCACGGTCGAGGCCGAGACCCCGATCGGTCATCTGAGCACGATCCTCGAGGTCGAGAGCCAGCTTCCGGGCGGCGTCGTCCGCACGGTCGCCATGTCCTCGACCGACGGCCTGCAGCGCGGCCTCATCGCCACCGATACCGGTGAGCCCATGAAGATGCCCGTTGGTCCCAAGACGCTCGGCCGCATTTGGAACGTCATGGGCAAGCCTGTCGACGGCAAGCCCATGCCCGAGGTGGAGGAGTTCTACCCCATCCACCATGCAGCGCCCCGTTTCGACGAGCTCACCACCAAGACCGAGATCTTCGAGACCGGCATCAAGGCCGTTGACCTGCTCGAGCCCTACATCCGTGGCGGCAAGACGGGCCTGTTCGGCGGTGCCGGCGTCGGCAAGACCGTTCTGATTCAGGAGCTCATCAACAACCTCGCCCAGGAGCACGGCGGCACCTCGGTGTTCACCGGCGTCGGCGAGCGTACCCGCGAGGGCACCGACCTGTTCCTCGAGATGAGCGAGTCTGGCGTTATCGACAAGACCTGCTTGGTCTATGGTCAGATGAACGAGCCGCCCGGAGCGCGTCTGCGCATCGGTCTGGCCGGCCTTACCACCGCTGAGTATTTCCGTGATCGCGGCCAGGACGTTCTGCTGTTCATCGACAACATCTTCCGCTTCTCCCAGGCAGGTTCCGAGGTTTCCGCACTGCTGGGCCGTATGCCGTCCGCCGTTGGTTACCAGCCCACGCTGGCAACCGAGATGGGCGACCTCCAGGAGCGCATTACCTCGACCAAGACGGGCTCCATTACCTCCGTCCAGGCTGTCTACGTCCCCGCAGACGACCTGACCGACCCGGCGCCTGCCACGACGTTTACGCACCTCGATGCCACCACGGTTCTTTCGCGTAGCATTTCGTCGCTCGGCCTGTTCCCGGCTATCGACCCGCTTGCGTCTTCCTCCGACGCTCTCGATCCCTCGATCGTTGGCGAGGAGCACTACCGTGTCGCCGTCAAGGTCCAGGAGCTCCTGCAGGAGTACTCCGACCTTCAGGACATCATCGCCATTCTGGGTATGGACGAGCTGTCCGAGGAGCAGCGCCTTACGGTCAACCGTGCCCGTAAGATTCAGCAGTTCCTCTCGCAGTCCTTCCACGTCGCCGAGAAGTTCACCGGCAACCCCGGTGTCTACGTCCGCGTCGAGGATACCGTCCGCTCTTTCGCCGAGATTGTCGACGGCAAGGCCGATGACCTGCCCGAGCAGGCTTTCCGCTATGCTTCCACGATTGAGGACGTGCGCGAGCGCGCCCGCAAGATGGGGGAGAAGTAGGTTATGCGTATCCGCATCGTGTGCCCCGTGAGCTGCGCCTATGAGGGCGACGCTGCGTTTGTGTCGATTCCGTCCACGGATGGCGAGTTTGGCGTTCTGCCTGCTCACTCCAGCGAGATCTGCACGATCGACCGCGGTTACGTTCGCGTTTCCGATAAGGCCATGGGCACTGTCGACCACACGTTTGCCGTGGCCGGCGGCTATGCCCAGGTTGCGGACGATGTCGTGACCGTTCTCGCCGAGCGCGCTTGCGATTTGGCGACCGTCGATGCCGACAAGCTTAAAGCTGATATTCAAGGTTTTGAAGAGAAGCTGGGTAATTTGTCGGAGGATGATGCACGCCGCGCCTACCTCTATAATGAAATCGCATGGTGTAAGCTCAAGCTTGCCCAATAGTCAAACGATTTAGCGTTCGACCATTTGCGAACACATCATGCCCGGGATGGCCCAGCCACCCCGGGCATGCTTTTTGAAAGGGTAGACCTTGGATATTATCCGCGTTGAGGGTGGCCACGCCATCGGAGGCTCCGTGCCCGTTTCGGGCGCCAAGAACTCCGCGCTCAAACTCATGGCGGCAACGCTTCTGGCGCCGGGCAAGACGACGCTGCAGAACGTGCCCGATATTTCCGATGTCCACGTGATGGGCAAGGTGCTCAAGGGTATGGGCGCCACAATCGATGTCCTTGACGAGCACACGCTCGAGATTGATACCTCTCAGGTCGATTCTTGGGAGGCCCCCTACGAGCTCGTTGCCAAGATGCGTGCTTCCACAGCCGTGATGGGACCCCTGCTGGGTCGCTTCCATCGCGCCAAGATCGCCATGCCGGGCGGCTGCAACCTGGGTGCTCGCAAGATCGATATGCACATTCTTGGTCTTGAGGCCCTGGGCGTTGAGTTCGATACCGCCCACGGCTACATCAACGCTAATGCGCCCCAAGGTCTGCGCGGTACCACCGTCACGCTCGAGTTCGCCAGCGTCGGTGCGACCGAGAACCTCATCATGGCCTCTGTGCGCGCACAGGGCACCACGGTTATCGACAATGCCGCCCGCGAGCCCGAGATTGTCGATCTCGCCAACATGCTCAACGAGATGGGCGCCAAGATTGTAGGCGCCGGTACGCCCGTCGTGACTATCGAAGGCGTGGAAGAGCTCCATCCCGTTACCCATCGCGTGGTGGGCGACCGCATCGAGGCCGGTACCTTTATCGTTGCCGGTGCGTTGATGGCCGACGATCGCGGTGTCGATGTCACGGGCTTTTGCCCCATTCACTTGGGCATGGTGCTCAAGAAGATGGAGCTCATGGGTATCGACTGCGAGCGCGTCGAGGATGGCGTCCATGTGAACCGTGCCGAGCGTATCAAGCCGGTCGACATCCAGACGCTTCCGTTCCCCGGTTTCCCGACCGACATGCAGGCGCAGATTATGGTGCTCTCCGCCCTTGCCGACGGCAGTTCCGTTATTACCGAAAATATCTTCGAGAATCGCTTTATGTTTGCCTCTGAGCTGGTGCGCATGGGTGCCGACATTCGTATCGAGAGCCATCATGCCATGATTCATGGCGTCAAGGGCTTCTCGGGTGCACAGGTTACCTCGCCCGATCTGCGTGGCGGAGCGGCCCTCGTCGTAGCGGGCTTGATCGCCGACGGGACGACCGAGGTTTCGGCCATCCATCACATCAAGCGCGGCTACGAGCAGTTTGTCGAAAAGCTGCAGGCGCTCGGCGCGCATGTCGAGCATGCTACCGTCCCCGATCCCGTCATCTACTAATACAGGTTGCCTATGTTTAATAAAAAGCCCCTCGCGGATACCACCGCCCGAAGACCCTCAACTGGTGCGCAGGCCAAGATCTACAGTCGCGATAACGTGGCTCGCTATTCCGAGCGCGCTCGTCAACGTCGTCGTAGCCACACGATTCGTCACGTCGCGCTCATTGTCGTGCTTGGCGTGCTGCTGAGTGCCACTACCGCTGCCGGCCTGTGGTTTGCCACCATTATGGGCAAGCTCGGCGATTCCAATGTCATTACCGACAATCTGCGTCGGGTTCTGGTTGACACCGATGAGGCAAAGGATCCGTTCTACGTGCTGCTTCTTGGCACCGACGGCCGTCCGGGCGAGGATACGTATCGTGCCGACTCGATTATCCTGGCACGCATCGACCCCACGCAAAAGCAGGCGACGCTCATTTCCGTTCCGCGCGACACCAAGGTCGAGTACAAGGGCGAGACCATGAAGATCAACGCCTGCCATACCGTTGGCGGCGCCGAGGCCATGGTCGAGGCGGTCAACGAGCTGTGCGGTGTTCAGATTTCCCACTATGCCGAGGTCAGCTTCGACGGTATGCAGGCGCTGATTGATTCGGTTGGCGGTATCGACATTAACGCAACCGATGATGTTGACGACCCCGAGCACCTGGATATTAAGATTACCGCTGGCCAGCAGCATATGGACGGTGCCACCGCCCTTACCTATGCCCGCTGCCGCTACACCTATGCCGACGGCGATTACACGCGCATGCGCCACCAGCGTCAGGTGCTTGGCGCCCTTGCCAACCAGATTCTCAATAACTTCGATGCCACGAAGATCTTTGGCCTGGTTAATTCGCTGTCCGATATGCTCGTAACCGATATGAGCGTTCAGGATATCGTGGCTACGGTCAACGCCATGCGCGGTATGGATGTCGACGGTATCTACTCGGCCAACCTGCCCTCGTACGCCGACGACAGCACCATGATCGACGGTGTGAGCTACGTCTTTGTCTACGAGGACGAGCTCAAGGAAATGATGGAGCGCGTCGATGCCGGCAAGGATCCCAAGGGTCCCAACACCATGGGTCTTTCCGACGGTTCCAGCTCTACGATCGGCGACCTGAACAACAACACGTCTGACGATTACGCAAACGGTACCGCAACCTCATCGGTCAGCTCTGACGATTCCGATGACTCAAGCGATTCGAGCGATTCGGACTACTACGAAGAGCCCACCGGCGACGGTAACGGCTACGAGGCCAACTATTAGAGTTACGCGGGCTTACCCGCCCGCGTAACGACTCGACGCTGCGCGCCGCCCAGAGCGACAATTTGTCATTCAAAAGGCAGGGCATGACCAGAAGGTCAATGCCCTGCCTTTTTCATGCCAACTTGTTCGCTCTGGACGTCGCTCGCTGACGTTGATTCAACCAGCGATGCCGACTACTCCCCTTGCACCAAAAATCGCCCCGTTCTCGGTTGAGGACGGGGCGATTCGTCTTTTAGGGTTGTGCAGCCAGGCTTATGCGAAGCGGGCGACGAGTTCTTGGAGGACGTCGGTCATCTTGACGAGCGAGCTGACCGGGACAAACTCGTTAACGCCGTGGTAGCAGTAGCCGCCCGTGGAAAGGTTGGGGCAGGGCAGGCCGCGGAACGACAGCTGCGCACCGTCGGTACCACCGCGAATCGGCAGCACCTGGGGCTCAATGCCGCAGGCAAGGTAGGCTTCCTTGGCGACATCGATAAGCTCGGGGTAGTCACGCACGATCTCGGCCATGTTGCGGTACTGCTGCTTGATCTCAACTGTCACGCGTTCCTCGCCCAGGCGCTGGTTGAGCAGTGCTGCGGCGGCATCCATCAGCTCGAGCTTCTGCTGGAACTTGGCGGCATCGTGATCACGGACGATATAGCGCGCCGTAGCGTGGTCGACCGTTGCCGAGACGCCCTCAAGGTGATAGAAGCCCTCGTAGCCCTCGGTGTATTCCGGACGCTGCTCGTAGGGGAGCAGGGCATTGAAGTCGCAGAACAGATTGCCCGCGTTGACCATGCGGCCTTTGGCGTCACCGGGATGGATGGATTGGCCCTCAAAGCGAACGGTTGCTTCGGCGGCGTTAAAGCACTCCCACTCCAGCTCGCCAACGGGACCGCCGTCGACCGTGTAGGCGTACTTGCAGCCAAAGGTATCGATATCCAACAGCTCGGCTCCGTGGCCGATCTCCTCGTCAGGGCAGAAGCAAATGCCGAGTGCGGGATGGGGCAGAGAAGGGTCCTGAGCGATACGCGCGACAAGCGACATGATCTCGGCGACGCCTGCCTTGTCGTCCGCGCCCAGCAGCGTGGTGCCATCGCTGCAGACCAGGTCCTCACCCGCGAGGTCATTCAGGGCGGGAAGCTTGGCGGTACTCATGGCAACGGGCTTACCGTCAACCGTGCCGCAGACCAGGTCGCCGCCTTCGTAGTGTACGATGTGCGGCTTCACGCCGGCGCCCGGTGCAACTTCGGTGGTGTCGAGATGGGCGATCAGGCCCAGGGCGGGCTTGTCCTCAGCGCCCGCACTTGCGGGGATATGCGCGCAGACATAGGCGTGCTCGGTCACGTGGGCATCTTCCGCACCAAGCTCGCGCAGCTCTTCAGCCAGCACGTTGGCAAGGTCAAACTGAACGGCGCTCGAGGGTACCTGGTCGCAGTTTGCATCCTCGGACTGCGTGTTGATCTGGACGTAGCGCAAAAAGCGTTCGAGGACATCGGGGCTCGTGGTGGTGTTTTCCATAAAGACCGCTCCAATCTTGGTCGTCGTGTGCAACAAGAACTCTAGCACGGTATGCCACGGCATACCACGACGCTTGGATGGGGTAGAATCAGCCATTGAATGCAGAAGGGACGGAAGATCATGGATACGACAAATAGCTCGCGCGAACTACATCTGACGGTGGCGAACGAAGACTACTTGGAGTGCATGGTTCGCATTGAAAGCGAAGAGGGGGAAACCAACGGCGTGCGATCGGTCGACATCGCGCAGCGCCTTGGCGTCTCCAAGGCATCGGTCAATAAAGCGGTTTCGGCGCTCAAGGCATCCGAACTTGTCGAGCAATCGCACTACGGCAAGGTAGTCCTGACCGATCGCGGCCGCGAGGTTGGCACGGCTATCTGGTACCGTCATCGCCTCATCCGCACGTTTTTGGTTCAGGAGCTCGGTGTCGAATTTGAGCGAGCCGATTCCGAGGCCTGCATGATGGAGCATGCGCTTTCCGAGGACACGATGAACCGCTGGCTCGCCTATCTCGAAAAGCAGGGAATCAGCGTCGAGGAATAGCGGGATATATATGGATACGAGTTATTACAACCGGTTTGGTGCCGAGGAACTTACGCGCCGCTTGTCGAGCGAGACCTTGTTGGCGCAGGGTCCCATGGGCAGTGTTCTGTTGAGTGAGTACGATGCCGCCGACATTCCACCGGCGTTTTGGAATCTGGCAGAGCCGCAGACCGTTTCTCGTATCCATCGCTTGTATGTCGCCGCCGGCGCACAGGTGCTCATTACCAACACCTTTCAGGCATCGAGCTATGCCCTCAAGCACGACCAGATTGCGCCGTCCGTGGCGGAGGTCAATCGCGGGGCCGTCGACGATGCCCGCCAGGCGCACCCTCAGCTGCTGCTAGGCTCGATGGGCCCGATCGGTATTGAGTGGTTTGCCGAGGACTCTGCCGAGTATCGTGAAATCCGAGGCATTGCGCGCGAACAGGCGCACGCCTTGCTCAATGCCGGCGTTGACGGTCTGCTGATCGAGACGGTGACGTCTATCCGTAATTTGCAGCCCATGCTTGCCGGCGCCCGAGATGCCGCCGATGGCATGCCTGTTCTGGTGAGTTTTGTCGTTGACGATAAAGGCGACCTGTTGGGCGATGGCCTCAACATCGAGGCAGCCGTTTTGTACGCCGAAAAACACGGCGCAAACTCGGTTGGTGTTAATTGCTGTTCGCTTGCGGCCGCGAACGCGGCGGTGCCCAGGATGGTTACATCGGCGACTACTCCCGTCACGGTGCGTCCCAACGTAGGCGATCCGGTCCAGACTCAGGATGGCCCCGTATGGCACGAGAACCCCGAAGCTTTCGCGCGCGCATGCATCGAATGGAGACATGCCGGTGCCGCAATGGTGGGCAGTTGCTGTGGAACCACGGCAATCACTACGGCCGCGATGGCCGAGGCGCTCGATATATAAAGGGCAAAACCGCTCCATACGGGGCGGTTTTTTTATTCAAGACTTTAGTCTGCTGGCCGCGCAGCGGCCAGCTTTAAACCACCCGCTACGCGGGTGGAGACAAACGGCTTTACAAAGCCACCCCTCCGACCGATATTGACGATTGTTCAGGCCGTCAAGAATTCGAGTCGAAGGGGTGGTCGCCATGGCCCAGAAGGCCTACAGCCTTTCCCACACGAAGTGGATGTGCAAGTACCACATCGTGTTCACGCCGAAGTATAGGCGCAAAGTGATCTACAACCAAATCAGGAGCGACATAGGGGAGATCCTCAGGAAGCTGTGCGAGTACAAGGGGATCGAGATAATCGAGGGGCACCTGATGCCCGACCACGTGCACGTGCTGCTGGCGATCCCGCCGAAGTACAGCGTCGCGAGCGTCATGGGCTACCTGAAGGGGAAGAGCTCGCTGATGATATTCGACAGGCACGCCAACCTCAAGTACAAGTTCGGCAACAGGAAGTTCTGGGCGGAGGGCTACTACGTGTCCACCGTCGGCCTGAACGAGGCGACGATCGCCAAGTACATCAGGGAGCAGGAGTCCCACGACATCGCGCTGGACAAGCTGAGCGTGAAGGAGTACGAGGACCCCTTCAAGAGGGGGTGATGCTGCCGGTTCGACCGGCGCGCCACGGGTCAAGATGCACTAGGCCTGGACGAAGTCCGGGCCCGCGCCTTTAGACGCGAGCCCGGGGCCCGTGGGTTATACCCTAAGAGCAAACCACCCTTTTTAAGGGTGGTTCTGATTGCTTGCATGTCCTCGGCAGCATTTGCCCAAATGGTGAATGCTGGTGCCGGCAGGTTGCCGAGTGCATGTTGCGGGTATACCCCATGCGTACCATGATCCAAACACTGTGAGGTGTCTGCGCGTGTGCGCGATAATTCATTTTGGAACTGACGGTTGGCGCGCTCGCGTCGATGAGGACTTCACTGCCGATAACGTTGCCCGTATCGCCGATGCCGTCGGCGAGTTGTGGCAAAAGACCAATCCGGGCAAAACGGTATATATAGGGTTCGACACCCGGCCCCTGGCGCGCGAGTTCGCTGAGCTTGCGGCGGGCGTGCTAGCAGCGCACGGGCTAGACGCCGTGCTCGCTTCGCGACCTGTCCCGACCCCTGCCCTTACGTGGGCGGCGGCTTATGACGGTGAGGCGTGCGGCGCGCTCATGGTGACGGGGTCCCATCATCCGCAGGGCTATCTGTGCCTCAAGATTCGCATGGGTGACGGCTCGACCGCCAACCAGGATGTCATCGAAGAGCTCGAAGAGACCATGGCTCCCGAGCCAATGGGGATCGAGGGGCAATATCGCACCGCGGATATCATTCCTGACTATATGCAGGCGGTGGCATCGTTTGTCGATGCCGAAGCCATCCGCGCCGCGCACCTGCGCGTGGTTGTCGATCCCATGGGCGGCGCAGCCCAGGGCTATCTAGCCGACTTGCTGCGCGAGATTGGCGTTGAGGTGCACGAGATTCACGCCGGGCAGGCGTCTGACCAAGAAGATATCTGCCCCGACCCCGTTGAACCGTGGGTGGACGCTTGCGAGCGCACGGTTATCGAGGACGGAGCTTGCGCTGGCCTGGTGACCGACGGCGACGCCGACCGTATCGGCGCGGTTGACGAGCGCGGCAGATATATACATCCGCATCAGATCATGGCGCTCGTTTTGGGCGACTTGGTTCAATTTCGTAATTTGGAGGGGCGCGTCGTCGTCAATCTTTCATGCTCGACGCTCGTGCGTCGCATTGCCGAGGCGCTTGGCTGCCGCGTGACCGTCAAGCCAGTCGGTTTCAAATATATAGCGGCAGAGATGAAGAAGGGCGGCGTCCTCATGGGCGGCGAAGAAGCCGGTGGTATCGGCATCGCCGCGCATATGCCCGAGCGCGATGGAATCCTCGCCTGTCTGATTCTGTGTGAGCTTATGGCAAAGACGGACGCGCCTTTGGGCGTTCTGGTCGACCAACTCGAGGACAGTTTTGGTAAGACGAGTTACGGTCGACGCGACTTGCGCCTTGAGGCCGAAGATGCCGAAACGTTACGAACCCTGCTGCCGGGCGTAAACCCCAAGTCGATTTGTGGCAAGGTGCCGCAAAACGTTAGTCATATGGACGGCTTGCGTCTGTCATTCGAGGATGACACGTGGCTGCTGGTCCGTCCTAGCGGGACCGAACCAGTGGTGCGCGTCTACGCCGAGGGGTTCTCGGTGGAAGAACGTGATGAGTTGCTCGATGCTGGCTGTGCTTTAGCTAGGGGGACGTATCCGCTTTAACCATGAGACTGCCTTATATAAAGAGATGCTCGGCGAGCGGTAGGTAACGGCTGGCAAACGTTAGTCGGATTCCAAGATGTGTAGGAAATGTGTACGCCCAGATTCCCGCCCGCGGGGCCCCTCCGGTCTGGCAATATATCTCCTTGCCGCGCGGCCCGGTGGAACCGGGAACCAGCGCAGGCGTGCACCTTGAGAACCGGATACTGCGAGG
>CABUZD010000027.1 GCA_902495945.1 uncultured Collinsella sp. | reverse complement strand
GGCGAGCATGTCGAGGAGATGGACCAACTCATCGTCGCTCGCGAGCGCTAGTGAGCGCACTCGGCCTTTAGCCTACAATTCAAACACGTTTACGGAGGGCGCCCTTGAAAGAGGACGCCCTCCGTGGCAAGATGGGATTTGTCCGAAGCTAAACGGCTTTGGGTCACCGTGGACGGGCAGGGGCCTCGACGCGGTTAGACACGAGACACATACATTACGCGACCTCGCCCTGGTGGCCGCACACGTTGGTTGCGGCCGACGCGGGCCGCGGGCAAGTGCTTGTAAGGGAGCCTTGCCTCTCTTGTACGAGAAAGGACGCGTAATGAAGATCATTAAAGCTAAAGACTACGAGGACATGAGCCGCAAGGCCGCTAATATCATCTCGGCCCAGGTTATCCTCAAGCCCGACTGCGTGCTGGGCCTTGCCACCGGCTCCACCCCGATCGGTGCCTACAAGCAGCTCGCTGCTTGGTACGAGAAGGGCGACGTCGACTTTGCCGAGGTCAGCACCTACAACCTGGACGAGTATCGCGGCCTTTCGCACGACGATCCCCAGAGCTATCACTACTTCATGCGTGAGAACTTCTTCGATCACATCAACATCGACCTGAACAACACGCATGTGCCCGACGGTTCTAACCCCGACGCCGCCGCTGCCTGCTCTGAGTACGACAAGATCGTCGCCGCCGCCGGTTACCCGGATCTGCAGCTGCTCGGCATTGGCAACAACGGCCACATCGGCTTCAACGAGCCCGATGACCACTTCTCCAAGGGTACGCACTGCGTCGACCTCACCGAGAGCACCATTCAGGCCAACAGCCGCCTGTTCGACAGCATCGACGATGTTCCCCGTCAGGCCTACACCATGGGTACCCAGACCATCATGTATGCCCGCATGATCCTGGTCGTTGCCAACGGCGAGGCCAAGGCTCAGGCCGTGCACGACATGTGCTATGGCCCGGTTACGCCCGAGTGCCCGGCTTCGATCCTGCAGCTGCATACCAACTGCGTCGTGGTCGCCGACGAGGCCGCCCTTTCGCTCTGCGAGTAGCGCGAATCCTGCACCTCGACATAGCCTTGCCTAAGGCCTCCGCTTTGCGGGGGCCTTTTTGCTATCCCCTTCTGTCCACTTGACCAAAAACTTGCCGCAAGCTTGACGAATGCCGGATGTCCAACAGCTTGATTCATTCTATACCAGATTCTATGCAAAAATGCCACTAGAAGGTCGTAGACGGTAGCGGGTGCTAGGCGAGTTGAATGACATGGCTGAACCTTGTTCATCTGCGTTACACTGCCGCTTAGATGGGACAAGCTGACAAGCTCATTTACCTGCTTAAAGACCGATTAGTCGGGGGATTAATAACAATCGGCCCTCGCTGTACAAAAACTTGCCGCTTGCGTACCAAAAGACAACCTAAAACACAAGGTCGTTCTATTCATAGCGCGGCTTGTATGGTCTTGCGGCTACAGTGTCCATACGGTCGAGTTGAGGAGCGGGCATGGTAAACGATTTGAGCGGTATAGACGACCTCGAGCTGATGCCGCTGGGCGGAGGCTATATGGTGCGACGCGAACGCTTGATGAATGAGCTTATCGCCAAGGGCCGAAAGGCCGGCATCGTGGTTCTTTATGCGCCCGACGGGTTTGGGAAGACCTCGGTGCTGCTGCAGTATACCCATGAGGTTAAATGCGACCCGACGCGAGGCCCCGTGCGGATTATCGAGGCCGATCGCGCTATTGGGCGCGAGGTGTTTATGCAGCTCGAGGTGGTTACCGAAGAACTCAAAGACAAACCGCACTCCCTTATCGCGATTGATAATGTGCCAAACCTCGATCAGCACGATACCGAAGACCTCATCGACAGGATTCGCGGCCTGCGCGCTATGGGGGTAGGGGTCTTTATCTCCTGCCGTCCTTCAAATCGTCAGCTGATTCATGGGCTGGGCGATTCGGTTAAGATCAATGCGCAGATGCTCAAGGTGCATGCCTATGAGTATTCGGCGTGGGCATCGGCGTTTTCGATCAGCACATCGCTCGACTTTTATCAGCTCACGCAGGGCGTGCCCGAGCTCGTTTCGGCATTGCAGACGGGTCTGTATGGCCAAGGCGACGTAGCCGGTCTGCTCGAAAACGAGATTGTCAACGTATATGGCGCGGCACTTGTCGATCTGGCTTCGCTCGACAATAATGCGCTGTTTTGTGTGGCATGTCTCATGGTTTTGATGGGCGAGGGCAATATCGCAGAACTCGAGGCTTGTGGGGTAAGGCTGTCGATGGTCGACCAGTCCTACTTTGTACGCGACTACCCGATCTTTGGCTTGGACCCCGCCGAGCGGAGTTTTACGTGTCTGGGCACGGAGGATAACGGACGCTTGCGTTTGCGTAAGTTGGTGGCCGAGGTTCGCCCCGAACTTGTTCCGAGGGCGGCCCGGATTTTGCTTAAGGCGGGCCGATGCGATGCGGCGATGGGTCTGGTGGACGCCTTTTTGGACCGTGAGGCGGTCCTTGAACTCGCTGGGCAGTATGGGGTCGATCTTGCTCTGACGGGGCACGGGGCCGATATCTGCCGAGCAGCGCTGGGCACGATCGATGCCGACGATCCGGCTCCAGAGCCAACGCCTGCCGAGGCGCTCGGCGTATATCTGGCAGCGGTCAGCGTGTCCAATACAAAGCTCGCTCGCTATATGGCATCGGTTATCGAGCGCGGGGGCGAACGGGCGGCCTGCGAAATAGACCCTGTTTCATGGAGGGTGGCCCAGACGCTGACGGCTGTTTGCTATGGGGACAACGGGCTTGGGCTTCCTACGAACCTGGCCGTACCAGAAATCGAGACATCCCATACCGCACTCGATATGTTGTCTGCGCATATCGAGGTCAAGCGGTGCCTGACCGAGCGGGGAGATGACGGCGGCGTTCTACAGCAGCTCAAAACGAGCAAGGCCTACGACTGCGAGCTCGACATCGCGGGGATTGTTCTACGGGCCGATAGCATGCTGGTGGAGCTCTTTGACGGGTCGTTTGCGGGAACCGACGAGCGCGACGACGAGATGACGGTGGTGCGGGAGGCGCTCGACGTACGTGGGCTTAAGGCGATGGCTATCTGGGTGCGTATGGTGTTGGCGGCACGGCGGCTCCTTTCCGGCTTGCCGGTAACCGACGACGCGGCGTTCAACGAGCTCGATCGTTTTGCCGTGCGCATGCGCGACAACCAGATTCAGCTGTTTGGGCTGTTGCTAGAAGGCTGGCAGTCACTGGCAGAGGGACGGCCGGTTAATGCAAAGTTCCGTGCGGTCCAAGTGCTCAAACTTGCCGAGGAGTCGATTGCGTACATGCGCGATAACGCATTGCTGCTGGAGCGCGCGGCATATCTGCGTAACACCTCGATGGTTTCGGTACGCGAGGAAGCGGAGCTACTCGATATAAGCCAGACGCAGGTTGGTGGAGCGGAGGCCTGGATGGTGGCGCTGCATTTGGCCTGTGCGGGCCGAGACAGCGACCTTGCGGCCTGGATGTCCATGAATCGTGCGGGGATTCTAGAGCCATCGTATCGGCTCTTTGCGCGCCTTGCCATGCATTGTCTGGGCGAGCCGGCGAGCAGGATACGCAAGAAGCTTCCCGTGCGCGAGCTGTCGCGGTACTCGCTGCGCGACGATTTGGAAGGGGAGGGCGAGCGCCTGTTCCAGGCCGGCGAGGTTGAAGCCGTTAATACCATCGACCATATCGAGATTCGCATGTTTGGTGCGTTTCGCGCCGAGCGCGACGGGTTTCCCATCACGGACAAAATGTGGCGCCGCAAGAAGGCGGCGACACTTGCCGAGCGGCTTGCGCTGGGCATGGATGCGCTCGTCGATCGTGAGACGCTGGCCATGGAGCTGTGGCCCCATGCCGAGTTCAATAGCGCCCGCAACAACCTGTATTCGACGATATCGCGCTTGCGGTCGGCCTTGGGGCCGACGCCAGACGGCAAGTCGTGCGTGCTCATCCAAAATGAATGCATCGGGCTCAACGGCGACTACGTCAAGACCGATGTACGGCTGTTTGACCAGATAAGCCGCGAGGTTTTGGGAAATCGCACGGGTGCGCGCGGGCCCCATTTAGTTGAGCTGTGCCTTAAGATTGAGCAGCTTTATGCCGGACCGCTGTATGTTCCCAATGGCTGTAATCCCACCTACTTTTTGCGTATGCGACGCATTATGCAGTCAAAGTACATCGATTGCATGATCAAGGGGGCCAATGCCGCTCTAGAAGAAAACGATCTGCAGTCGGCGATTTGGCTAGCGGAGTCGGGGCTTCGGCAGGAAACGGCGCGTGAGGATATGGTGCGCTGCGCCATGCGTGTCTACAGTGCGGCGGGGCGGCGGCGCGATATCGTCGAGCTGTACAGCGGGCATATGCACCATCTGAGGGAGCAGGTCAATGGCGTGCCCGAGCCCGAGACGCGGCGTCTATACGAGCGCTTGGTGGAGGGGCGGCTCAATCGCGTGCTGGTCGAGCGATAAAAAACGGGCGCCCGAATCAATCGGATGCCCGCAGACTACTCGGTATGGCCAGTCAGTTTTAGACGAGCTTGATCTTCTCGATGTCCTTGCGCGAGGACTCGCGATACAGCGAGAACTTGCGGCCGATGACCTGGACGACCTCGGCGTGGCAGCGCTCAGCGAGCTCTTCGGCGGCTTCGCGGGCGGAAAGGCTGGAGCCATCGAGCACGGAGCACTTAACGAGCTCGTGCTTCTCCAAGTAGGCGACCGTCTGCTCGACGGTGCCCTCGTTGACATCGGACTTGCCGATGATGATGGCGGGGTTGAGGTGATGGGCCATGCTGCGAAGCTGCTTGACCTGGGCTCCTGTCAGTGCCATGGGTTCTCGCTTTCTATGTATGGGGCGCCCCGCGACGGGGCCTTAATCTACGTGGGCTGTCCCACGATAGCGCAGGAACGGCGCGGTGTGGGGCGCGTTTGCCCAGTTCAAAAAGAATGCGGATGCCGAGCGAGTGGGCGGCGTGGGCTGCGAACAGGCTATGAGCTGGGCGCAGAGACCGGCTTCCATGCAATAAATGCCCAACGGACCTTGCGGACGTGGTCGAGCATGTAGCGTCCCTGCGGCACACCCTTGGAGCCCGGCTCACCGGCATGGGGGTTCTCGATCATGTGCTGGGCGATGTAATCGCGCAGGCGGTCGATCTTATCCTCGTTGCCATGTTCGAGCATACGGGAAAAATCCGCCACACCTGCCTCAAGGCTATCGAAGGTGTCGCGACGAGGCGATTCAAAGTATGTAACCTGCGGCAGGGCACACATCTGAATGAGGATATTAAAAGCATACACAAAGCCATTACTGCAGGTAACCGAGGCGCCGATAGCGTTCATCAAGTGCAGATCATAGCGCGGGCTGGAGTTGGCGACCATCGTGACAGCACAACGCCGACGAGCCGTACGATCAAGCTTGGCAAGCGCGCCTTTTAGGTTGGTCGTGGTGACAGAGCGACTGGCAAAGGCAACATCTACCGCTTTCGCGACCGGTCCAACCAAATCCCAGTCATCATCCCAAGCAAGCTCAAGCGGCGTTATGCGCCCCTCGAGCCCGTAGTACTCAATGCCGGCATCAAGCGTGCCCAGCATAGCGGGGGAGAAATCAGCCGCAATCACAGGATGCCCAGCCTGAGCAAGCGGAATAGCAATCGACCCAGCCCCGCACCCCATATCGAGCACGGATTCACCAGGCTTTAACGCCAACAGCTTTATAAAATCCCGGGCATACGGAGCAGTCTCAAGCGGCCGAAAATGCCGAGCCCGCTTATCCCACTCATAAGAATCATCAGCCCGCCGCCGATCAGCTTGCAAGCGCATCCACTCCTGATTCCAATCAGCAGAAAGAAGCTCAGAGCGAGCATCCCCATCAACCACGGGCCAACCTCCTAGCAACAAAAAAGCGACTCCCCCCAAAAGAAGAGCCGCAACCAGCATATATCAGAAAAAGAACCGTTCCAATGCCAAACCGCCGCACCAGCCTAGTGGTGCAGGAGCGAAGCAACTGCAACCGGGATAGAACCCAACCGAGGTCCCGTTGTGCGGGAGCCCCGGGGAGGGCAAATATATAAGGTCGATCGCGAGTTCCGCACGAGCCGGAGAGCACTTAATGTGCTCTCCGTGCGAGTCAGGACTGTTCGAGCAGGCGACCTTATATATTTGCCCTCCCCGGGGCTCCTCGCCAGTCCCCCTCAGCTAGTTCTTGAGCGAGTTCAGCGGCGCCGGGAAGCGTCCGCCACGGTGGGCAAGCACGGTGCCGGCGTTGGGGTTCACCGGCATGATGGGCGCACGGCCGAACAGGCCGCCGTACTCGACGCAGTCGCCCACGCCCTTGCCGATGGCGGGGATCACGCGTACGGCCGTGGTCTTGTTGTTGATGACGCCGATGGCCATCTCGTCGGCGATGATGCCGGCGATGGTCTCGACCGGGGTGTCACCGGGGATGGCGATCATGTCCAGGCCAACGGAGCACACGCAGGTCATGGCCTCGAGCTTCTCGAGCGAAAGCGCGCCGGCCTCGACGGCGGCGATCATGCCGGCGTCCTCGGACACGGGGATAAAGGCGCCGGAGAGACCGCCCACGCTGGAGCTGGCCATGACGCCGCCCTTCTTGACGGCATCGTTGAGCATGGCGAGTGCGCAGGTCGTGCCCGGACCACCGCAGGTGCCAACACCGATGATCTCGAGGATGCGGGCAACGGAGTCGCCGATAGCAGGCGTGGGAGCCTGCGACAGGTCGACAATGCCCTTCTCGACACCCAGGCGATGGGCGGCCTCGCGGCTCATGAGCTCGCCGGCGCGGGTGATCTTAAAGGCGGTCTGCTTAATCTTCTCGGCGACCTCCATCATCGATGCGGAATCGGGCAGCGTCTCCAGGGCTGCGGCCATAACGCCGGGGCCCGAGACACCTACGTTGATGACGGCGTCGGCCTCGCCACCGCCGTGGACAGCGCCCGCCATGAACGGGGAGTCCTCGACCATGTTGGCAAAGCAGACAAACTTGGAAGCGCCGACGGAGTCCTGGTCGGCCGTGAGCTTAGCGGCGTCGATGATGGTCTGCGCAGCCATGAGCACGGCGTCCATGTTGATGCCGGCGCGCAGGCTGGCGACGTTGACGCTGGAGCAGACGCGACTCGTGGTGGCGAGCGCCTGCGGGATGGACTGGATGACGCGGCGGTCGGCGTCGCCGATGCCCTTCTGGACGAGCGCGGAGAAGCCGCCCAGGTAGTCGATGCCGAGGGTCTCGGCCGCGCGGTCGAGGGCATGCGCGATGGGGGTGAGGTCCTCATCCTTGCAGCAAGCGGCGATCTGCGCCACCGGGGTGACGGAGACGCGCTTGTTGACGATAGGGATACCGTACTCGCGCTCGAGGTTCTCGGCGGTCTCGACCAAGTGCTCAGCCGTGTGCGTCACGTGGTCGTAGATCTTCGTGCACATGCGGTCGAGGTTCTCGTCGCCGCAACCCATGAGCGAAACACCCATGGTGATGGTCCTGATGTCGAGGTTCTGCTCCTCAACCATGCCGCGGGTTTCCGCGATTTCTGCGGGCGTGATCGCCATCCTTGCGCTCCTATCTGCCAAAACGAGCATAGTCTTATCTATTCTAACGTGCCGCACGTGCCAAGTGGCGCATGCGGCACGTTTTGGTGCTCGGTTGTTTCCGTTGTGTTACTGCCCAAAGACCTCTTCGGCGATGCGCGCGCTTTCGGCGGCGTCCTTGGCGTAGTAGTCCGCGCCAATCTGCTTGGCGTATTCGGGGGTGAGTACGGCGCCGCCTACGATGATCTTGACGCCCGGCACCTCGGCATGAAGCAGCTTGATGGTCTCTTCCATGGCCACGACCGTGGTGGTCATAAGCGCCGAGAGACCGACGAGCTTAATGTCGCGCTCCTTGACGGTCTTGAGCACCTCCTGCGGATCGACGTCGCGACCCAGATCAAAGACGGTATAGCCGTAGTTATCGAGCAGCATCTTGACGATGTTCTTGCCGATATCGTGGATGTCGCCCTTGACGGTGGCCACGCAGATCTTACCCTTGTCGGCAATCTCGCCGGCGGGCATCAGGCGCTTGATGGTGTCAAAGCCCACGCGCGCGGCCTCGGCCGAGGCCATGAGCTGCGGCAAGAAGAACTTGCCCTGGTCAAAGAGGACTCCGACCTCATCGAGGGCGGGGATAAAGTGGTTGTTGATGAGGTCCATGGCGTCGTGGTCGGCCAGCAGGCGTTCGGTCTCGGCCGCGATTTCGCCCTTGCGACCCGAGACGACCATGTGGCGGATGGGGTCGTCATCGGCTCTTGCGGTGGTGCTTGCGGCAGGCGCGGCATCGCTCGATGCTGACTGAGCGGCCGCCGGGTTGGCGGCAATCTTGTACGGGTCGGTCCAGCCGGCGTAGCGCTCGATGTATCCGGTCGAGCCCTCGTCCTCAACGCTCAGCACGCGATAGCTGTAGACAGTGTCCATAAAGCGCTTGGAACCCGGGTTCATGATGGGGGCGTCCAGACCTGCACCAAAGGCGGCGGCCAAAAAGACCGAGCCCAGCAGCGGGCGCGCGGGCAGGCCAAAGCTGATGTTCGATACGCCGAGTGCGCACTTGACGCCCAGGCGCTCCTTGCACAGGGACATGGCGCGTAGAATCTGCTCAGCCTGGCGCTGGTTGGTCGAGGCGGTCATGACCAGGCAGTCGATGAGGATGCGGTCCGGGCCGATGCCGTAACGGGCGGCTTCGGCCACAATGCGCTCGGCGATGGCGAAGCGAGCCTCGGCGGTATCCGGGATGCCGCCTTCGTCGAGCGTGAGGCCGACGACGTTGGTGCCGTAGTGGGCGACCAGCGGGAAGATCTCGTCCATGATCTGCTGTTTGCCATTGACCGAGTTGATGATGGGCTTGCCGGCGTAGCGACGCACGGCGGCCTCGACGGCGGCGGGGTCGGTGGAGTCGATCTGCAGCGGCAGCAGCGTGGAACCTTGGAGCTGCTCGGTCGCTTGCTGGATGACCTTGACCTCGTCGATCTCGGGCAGGCCCACGTTGACGTCCAGGATGTCGGCGCCCTGCTCCTGTTGGCTGATGCCCTGGCTCACGACGTAGTCCAGGTCGCCGTCGCGTAGGGCCTGCTGCAGGCGCTTTCTGCCGGTGGGGTTGATGCGCTCGCCGATGACGGCGATCTTGTGGCCGTCGCAGGGGAGGTCCACGACCGTCTGGGCGCTCGTGACCGACATGCTGGGCTTGCGGTGACGCGGGCTGGGCGTGTGGTTGTCGATGAGGGTACGAAGTGCCGCCATGTGCGCCGGCGTGGTTCCGCAGCATCCGCCGACGACGCTCACGCCGTCCTCGATCATGCCGGCGACGGCCTCGGCGTACTCGGGCGCCTGGATATCAAAGACGGTATTGCCGTCATCGTCCACGTGGGGCAGTCCCGCATTGGCCTGCACCATAACGGGCTTGTCGGTAACGGTGAGCATACGCGCAGCGAGTCCTCGGAGCTCGGCCGGGCCCTGGCTGCAGTTGATGCCAAGGACGTCGGCGCCGATGGCGTCGAGAGTGATGGCGGCGACCTCGGGGCTCGTGCCTAAGAAGGTGCGGCCGTCTTCCTCAAAGGTCATGGTGGCAAAGACGGGCAGGTTGGAGTTCTCGCGGCAGGCGAGGACCGCCGCCTTGATCTCGGCCAGGTCGGTCATAGTCTCGATAATAAAGAGGTCGACGTCCGCAGCGACGCCGGCGCGCACCTCCTCGGCAAAGAGGTCGTAGGCCTCGTCAAAGCTGAGGGTGCCCAGGGGGCGCAGCAGGGCGCCGATGGGGCCGATGTCGCCGGCGACGTAGCGGGCGCCGGCCTCACGGGCGCAGGCGACAGCGGCGGCAAAGACGTCTGCCACGGTGGCGGCTCCGTCGAGCTTGTGGGCGTTGGCGCCGAAGGTGTTGGCGGTGATCACGTCGCAGCCGGCCTCGACGTATTGGCGCTGAATGTCGGTAATGACCTGGGGCTCCTCAAAATTGAGCAGCTCGGGCAGGGCGCCGGCCTTCATGCCGGCCGCCTGCAGCATGGTGCCCATGCCGCCGTCGAACAGCAGGTGTCCCGTGCCCTCGATAGCGGCGCGCAGGCGGTCATCCTTAATGCGAAGGTCGTCGATCGTGCGCGTCTTGTATGCAGCGCCATTGCGACGTGCGGCATCAACGGGCGCCGCCAGCGCAGCACCGTCAGAATCATGAGTGATAAGTATGTTTGAGCTATTCGCCATGTGCGTCCATTTCGTCTAGAGCCCACTGAGGAATTTCTATTTGAAGAGATTTGTCGGGCTCGATATCTTCGATTCGCTTGTTGTAGTGGGCAAGAAGCCGTGCGACATTTAATCGAATTAGGTCTCGCTTGTAGAACGATAATTCTTCAATATTGATGCCGATAAACGATTCGAGCGCGATAACCTGTACGCGATTGCCGAGTCCCTCACTTTCGAACAGTCCGTAAGCGAAGGAAACTTTATCGTAGGGGACAACGACGATGGGCCGAATGCCATTTCGAATGTTATCTCGGCATCGATCGGTCAATTTGGCCATTGGCGATACAGTCACATGAAATGCAGCATCATTGATTTGGAAATCGCCAGAACGGTCTGTCTGCTGGTCGGCGGCGTTTGAGTTGTCCTTTCCGATTTCTATGGTTGGAAATAACATCTCTAGTTTTGCACCTACCAGGTGCTGTGCGACGGTGCCCGTCGGCTTATCGGACCGTAGGCTTGCTTCGGCTAGGATATCATCGACAATGACAGAAATTGGTTTCTGAAGATCGATTTCGACTTTGATTCTCTGCCGGTTAAAGAAATCGACCTGGATTCGCTCGACGAAGAAATTGGCGATTGCATTCGCAGCTTCAAGACGAGTGTCTTCGCAAGTGTCACTGGGTAGGGCAGAGTTGATAATTGTGGCAAGCTCAAGCGCCATCGGGAGTGTACCGCGTGAGGTTCTGCCGCCCTCTGATGCGAAGGCACGCGTTTCCCCATGTCTGGCTAAAACTGTTTTGATGCATGCTCCACTTAGGCCTCGTACTTGGCTTCCCTTGTCCGATTGCACATAATCGTCGGTGAGCGGAAAACGGTTTTGCAACAGCTCGCTTATGCCTATGCCAACCGCCATGACGTTACGGTTGACATTGCCTCGCTTGCTGCGCTTGGATTCGTACCAGAGTTCAATGGCATCCAAGATACCTTTATCGGGCTCGCTCAAGGAGCAATTGGTCATTTCCATTATTGTTCACTCCGTTCCTTGAAGACATGAGCGCGGGCTTGACTGCATTTTTTATAAGCCAAGTGACAACTGGCACGGCAACTGCATCGCCGAATGCGTAGCGAATCTGAGCATCCGAGAAGCCGCTAAACTGACATGAGTCAGCACCTTGGAGACGGGCGTATTCAGTTCCAGTCATCCAGCGAACTTCTATCTTTCCGTTTTCGCATATAACGACTGCCTGTCTTGATGAGCCGCCGCGAGCCGTTCTTAGACATCCGGCAATTTCTTCTTCACGGATTTCCCAGCGCACAACGCCTGATCGCGTGCGACGGTAAGCAGTGCGAACAATTTTTTCTTTGGCATTTAAGAAGCGCTGAAGGCGCTCTGCTTGATGCGGTGCAAGTGAGTCGATAAATGCTTGTACTTGGTTTTTGTTCCACCAACGCTTGTCGTCCTCGGGAATACTTTCAACAACCGTTGCAAGGCCCGTCATGCGAAGTGGGCTCGGCTCGTTTAGGTGAGAGACGTGCGTAATGAGTGAAGGGTCGGAGTGAATCCAGGAGACTTTTTCAGGTCGAAGCGAGGAATCGAGTCGGCTGTTGGGAAGAGGGTTTTTTAATCCGACGACAAACATGCGGGGGCGTGACTGGGGAAGCCAGTGCCGTGCATCGATAAAATAAGCGTCACATGAATAACCTAAACGATTGAATTCCTGGCAAACGAGTCTAAAGTCATCACTGTTATTAGACGTGGCAAGGCCGATGACGTTTTCGAGAACAAGTGCCCGCGGGGCACGATCGCCCATTCCTTCGATGGCCTTAATAAAGCCAAAGAACGCACTGGACTCTTTGCCAGAGATAAGTCCTTCCCTGTTTCCCGCGAGAGATAAGTTTGTGCAAGGGCTTGACGCCCATGCGATGTCGGCTTGGGGTATTAGGTCGGGGTCGAGTGTGTGGACATCCTGCTCGACTAGATGCTCATCGCCCCAACACTGGCTGTACATGGCGCATTTAGTATGGTCTATGTCATTTGCCCAGATTGTTTTGATTCCGGCTTTTGCCATGCCGGCACGAGCCAAGCCAATGCCTGAAAAAAACTCAAGCGCGGTTAGTTGTGGCGAGAACTGCAGAATGTTGTGCATGTACTGGCTTTCAGATAGTTGTTGTTTGGCATCTTATGGTACTTGTTTGTGAGGACATCCGCTTACTTACAAATGAGATTCCCTCGATACCGTGCCATCAATTGACATTTTATTCAGAATGCGAATAGCAGGTGGTGTGGGCGGCGCGGAAGCGGCAGTGCTCGCGCATGCGGCAGATATTGCAGGTGGGGCGGCTCTGGGCGTCGTGGACTTCGCCGTCGAACAGACCAATCACAGCGGTCACGCTCTTGGTGGGCATGAGCAGGCTGGTGGGGGTGACGGTAAGTCCAATGAGGCGCGTGGCATTGAGTGCATCCACGATCGAGCGCTGGGCAGAGAGCGGGCAGTCGCCATAGCCGGGGCTGAAGCGCCAATTGCCGGCGAGCCCGTGCGCAGCGGCTGCAGCCTTGACCTGCTGGTCCATCTGCTCGACGGCGGCCTCCACATAGGCAGAGCATGCGGCGTCGAGCACGGTGCCTTCCAGGGGTTGCTGGGCTCCCGTGGTGCGCAGGCGACGCTCGGCGTCCATGCCGAGGGTGCATGCCATGAGTGCGGCAAAGCGGGCGTCTTTGAGGTGGCGATAGATATCGCGACCGCGCAGCTCAACGTTGGTGCCGACCAAGCGAATGCAAGGGTCGCCCTGTTCATCGGCTCCCGTGGCATCGATGGCAAATATGCGGCGCACGCCGCGGGGCTCAATGTCCAGCTCCAGACGCTCAACGACAAGTTCAATACGCTGCGACAGCTCGGGCTCAATCTGCTGGCCGCCGTAGCCCAGATACCGCAGCATCTCGGCACGGTCGACGCGAGGGCGGTGGGCAGCGTCGATACGGTAAAGCGCCGGCGACGCAAGGTCGGCCGGCACTTCAACAACGGTTGTATCGACGTGCGGTTTTTCCATTACCCCAGGCGCTCCATAATGGTCGCGGCGATTGCAGGACGGTTCATAGTGTACAGGTGCAGACCGTCGGCACCGTGCTCCTTAAGGTCGCAAAGCTGACGAGCGGCATAATCTACACCGGCTGCCTGCAGGCTCTCGGGGTCGTTCTCGTACTTGGCGAGAATCTTGATGACGGGGGAGGGTAGCGATGCGCCGCACATAAAGACCATGCGGCTGATTTGCGACTTGCCCATAAACGGCATGATGCCCGCGGTGATAGGCACGGTGATGCCGGCTTTGTCGGCAAGCTCGCGGAAGCGATAGAAGCACTCGTTATCAAAGAAGAGCTGTGTCACAAAGAAGCTCGCGCCGGCGTCTTGCTTTTGCTTGAGGTGCTCGACCGAGAGGTTGAGATCCTCGCAGGCAATGTGGCCTTCGGGGTAGGCTGCGGCGCCCACACAAAAGCCGGCGTCGACGAGCTCGGGGATGAGGTCGCGGGCGTAGGCGTAGTCAGAGGCGGGCTTGTCGTCCTCGGTCGCGCCAGCGGGAAGATCACCACGTAGGGCCAGGATGTTTTCAACGCCGGCGGTGCGATACTCGTCGATCTTGGCGGCGATATCGGCGTGCGAGCGGCCCACACAGGTAAGGTGTGCCACCGAGGGTGTATCGAATTCGCTCGTAATCATATGTGCGATGGGGGCGGTGGTGGCGCCGTTGCCCGAGCCGCCGGCAGAGCAGGTGACCGAGACAAAGCTCGGCGAAAGCTTGCACAGATTGCCTGCCACCTCGCGAGCCGTGTCGAGGGTAAGCTCGCCCTTGGGCGGGAACATCTCAAACGAAACGGGTGCGGTGCCCTGGGATGCTGCCTGCTTAAAAACCTCGTCGACGCGCATATCGTGCTCCTTTAGATACGCAATAGTGTGATGTGTTTTAAGGATTCTACAGCACCACTGTGTCACGGTGGAGTTTCACTCGCTATTTGGGGATACCAATCGAAAATGCTTTGCTATCGGCATTTCCTATAACAGAGCGGTCAATCTAGGATGGGGCTATATTGAATGGTATTTGATGCGAAATACCAGTTAATAGAGCCCCATCCCAAATTGACTACCCTTAAACTATGGGGAGAGGTCTGCAATTTATACAGTTGATTGGCCATTAAGGGCGGCAGCGCCGCTGTGATGCGGTAACCTCATTGATTGGTTTCGCGACAGCAACATAACGGTAATGTCGCGGAAACACGGCGAGCCTAAGCTATGACTCGTTCGTTAGTAATCAACACCGCTTCTCACGCGGTGCCGATACGAAGGGAGTTCCGTATGGCCGATCTTACTGACCGCTTCGGGACCATGGTGTTCTCTGAGGAAGTCATGAAGGACTACCTCCCCAAGGACATTTGGAAGCGCCTTGCTGCAACCCTCGAGGACGGTGAGCCGCTCGACCTGGATGTGGCCAACGCCGTTGCCCACGCCATGAAGGTCTGGGCCATCTCCAAGGGCGCGACGCACTACGCGCACTGGTTCCAGCCGCTTTCGGGCATTACTTCCGAGAAGCACGACAGCTTCCTCGAGCCCAACCACGACGGCACCGCCATTACCAAGTTTACGGGCAAGAACCTCATCCAGGGCGAGCCGGATGCCTCCAGCTTCCCCAACGGCGGCCTGCGCGCCACCTTCGAGGCCCGTGGCTACACCGCTTGGGATCCTACCAGCCCCGCCTTCATTAAGGACGATGTCCTGTGCATCCCCACGGCCTTCTGCTCCTACACGGGCGAGGCCCTGGACAAGAAGACCCCGCTGCTGCGCTCCATGACCGCGCTCTCGCGTGAGTCCAAGCGCGTTTTGGCGCTGTTTGGTAAGACCCCCAAGAAGGTCGTTCCTTCCGTGGGCGATGAGCAGGAGTACTTCCTGATCAAGAAGGACGCTTACCGCAAGCGCAGGGACCTGGTCATCACCGGCCGCACCCTCTTTGGTGCTGCCCCCTGCAAGGGCCAAGAGCTCGAGGAGCACTACTTTGGCGCTATCCGCCCTACCGTCTCGGCCTATATGAAGGACCTGGACGATGAACTGTGGGCGCTTGGCATTCCCGCCAAGACCAAGCACAACGAGGTCGCTCCCTGCCAGCATGAGCTCGCCCCTGTCTATGGCGAGGTCAACGAGGCCATCGACCAGAACCTGGTCATGATGGAGAAGATGAAGCTCATCGCCTCCCGTCACGACTTGGTCTGCCTGCTGCACGAGAAGCCCTTCGAGGGCATCAACGGTTCGGGCAAGCACAACAACTGGTCGCTTGGCACCGAGTCCGAGAACCTGCTCGACCCGGGCGACACCCCGCTCGACAACCTGCAGTTCATCGTCTTCCTCACCGCGGTGATCGAGGCCGTCGATAACTATCAGGAGCTCCTGCGTGCCTCCGTTGCCTCGGCCGGCAACGACCATCGTCTGGGCGCCAACGAGGCTCCTCCGGCGATTATGTCCATCTTCCTGGGCGACCAGCTTACCGAGGTCGTCGAGAAGATCATCGATGGCAAAGCTTCCGTCCATGCCACGCGCGGCGTGCTCGACCTGGGCGCCGATACCCTGCCCAAGCTGATGCAGGACAACACCGACCGCAACCGCACCTCCCCGTTTGCTTTCACCGGCAACAAGTTCGAGTTCCGTGCCTGCGGCTCCGAGCAGAACGTCTCCGACTCCAACCTGGTGCTCGATGCCGCCGTGGCCAAATCGCTCAAGTCCTTCGCCGACGCACTCGAGGGTACGCCCGAGGATAAGTTCCAGGACGCCGCGCTCGAGTACTGCAAGAAGGTGCTGACCGATCACCAGCGCATCCTGTTCTCCGGCGACGGTTACTCCGACGAGTGGCCCGTCGAGGCCGAGAAGCGCGGCCTTGCCAACAACAAGACCACGGCCGACGCCCTGCCCGCCTTTGTTTCCGATAAGGCCATTGCGCTCTTTGAGGAGACGGGTGTCCTGACCAAGGCCGAGGCCCAGTGCCGCTACGACTGCAAACTCGAGAAGTACAACAAGCTCATGAACATCGAGGCCACCACGATGGTTCGCGAGGCGCGTCGTACCTATCGCCCGGTCATTACCGCCTATGCCACCAAGGTCGCTAAGGGCCTTGAGACTATTCGTGCCGCCGGCGCCGAGGCCGCCATGCAGTGTGAGCAGAACACGCTCAACAAGCTCTGCAACGGCATCACCACCATCAACGACTCCATCAAGGCGCTCGACGCCGTGCATCAGAAGGCCGAGGCCCTCGATGGTCAGGAGCAGGCCAATGTGTATGCACACGAGGTCGTTCCCGCTATGGATGCGCTGCGTGCCGCCGTGGACGCAATGGAGGAGATCGTGGCCGCTGACTACTGGCCGGTCCCGACCTACGACGACATCCTGTTCTACGTGTAGGGCGTAACTGACATATCGTCACGGTATTGAGCCGGGGTCTGCATCATGTGGGCCCCGGTTTTTGTTTGCGAAGGACGTTTTGAAGCCCGTTTTGCCGCCGATTCGCCTAGGTATAAAGGGTTGTGGGCAAAAAACGTCAAATATGAGTACTGTCACAAGTCCTGTAACATTATTTACAAACAAAATATGTATTGTTACGCAACATATGTCCAAGTACTTAGCCGATGAACGTCTGCAATTTTTCCGCCGTAGGACGCCTGACGGCTAAATCGCCTTCTGAAGGCATGAAATCGCTGTAACTAAAATGGTAACAGTACTCATATTTGCCATTTTTTGACCACAGGCCTTGCGATGATGCCGGGATCCGCACCCTGTCGGGTTCGAATCCCGGCATATCGGTAGCAAAAAGCCCGCTACCGAATTGATAACGGGCTGCTCAGATTCTATGGTGCCCCCAGCGGGATGTCCACGTGCGGCTGGCGCCGCCCGCTTCCGCTGCGTCGCTCCGCTCCTTGCGTGCTGCGCTGGAAAACGCTCACGCGTTTTCTCAGCTCCGCACCCTGTCGGGTTCGAATCCCGGCGTTGGGGAAGAAAAAAGCCCGTCACCGAATTGGTAACGAGCTTCTTAATTTAAATGGTGCCCCCAGCGGGATTCGAACCCGCGATATCCACCTTGAAAGGGTGGCGTCCTTGGCCGCTAGACGATGGGGACAGCGGGAAAGAGTATAGCAGACTTTTTTAGCCGTTCACATATCGTTGGCAAACTGAAAAACCACCACATAGGAGCTGGCTCTCTATCCCGATCTTCAAACATCTCAATCTGTAACATCTGGGCGGGCAAATCGGCTCTATCTGTTACAGATCGAGACAAAAGGCAGGCGTCGGGACGAACATCTCATTCTGTAACAGTAAGACGACTTTTAACGGTCTAGATGTTACAGATTGAGACAAACCGTTGGGACGGGTCAAAACCACCACAAAGGTGCCTGTCCCCTTTGTGGTGGTTGGGGTGTTAGGGGAGGAGCTTCATGGCGGCGTCGTGGGCGGCGTGCTCGTAGGTGTCGTCGAGGGGCTTGAGCGGCAGCAGGGCTGTGGCCTGCGCATCGCCGCGGCGCTCGAGGGCGTGCGCGATCAGCCAGTCGGCGAGTTCGGGGTTCTTGGGCAGCGCCGGCCCGTGCAGGTACGTGCCGATGACGCCCTTGTAGATGAGACCCT
>CABUZD010000026.1 GCA_902495945.1 uncultured Collinsella sp. | reverse complement strand
CGGCTTCGGCCGCCTGCCGGCGTCCTCGCCCGCGGGCTAAAAACGCTGACGCGTTTTCTTTACGCCCGCGCCCTGCATAGAGTTCGATTCTCCGCGGTATCTGTAAGTAATAAAAAAGCAGGTAGAGACACTTCTCTACCTGCCTGCAACTATTGGTGGAGGCGCGGAGAATCGAACTCCGGTCCACGAAAGCCCCCTGATTGGCATCTCCAAGCTCAGTCGCTGGTTTTGTCTCGGACGCTTTGCGCGCAGCGACACGCTCGCGGCGTCCTAACCGGTTCGGTCTTAGCCTGCGCCATACCGATTACGTGCGCAGGAGCATTCCCCTAAAATGACGTCGCACCGGTGTCGGGGAAATCACCGGGTTGACGCGCCGCTATAAACTAAGCAGCGAGAGCCATAGGCTCAAAAGAAGAGTTGTTGTCAATTCAATTTGACGGTACCCCTGTTTAACGAGGCGAGGAGACCTCGGCTTGCTTCCTCTCTCAGAGCTATCGTGTCGAAACCAGTCGCCCCCGAATGTCGGGAAAGTCTGGATGGTATCGGGCCTGCAAACACCCGATAACCGTCGACTTTTCAAGGAACACGCGGGGCGAACCCCGCTCGTGGATAGCTATCTTACCACGTTCTAAAGGCAGAAAGCTGCTCTATGCACGAGCTGTGAAGACCCCAATGTGCGCTACACTTCGCACTTTTGCTACCGATCGCGTCACGTATATTTTCGCCAAGCACAATTGACCCGTCGAAAGGACCGTTATGGATACCAAGCAACAACTCGTCAATGCCCTCGCAGGCCTGGGTTCAACCATTACCGAAGCCATGGATGTCATCGAAGGCTTTGTCCCCTGCGGACATCCCGCCCTCACGGTATCGAACGCACTCGTCGCGCTGGACGCTGACGATGATGCAGCTCTCGCCCAGCAGCTTGAGACCGTCGAGGACTTTATCGACCACGTGAGCGAGAACCGCGGCGTGGCCGCCTACCACGGCATCGAGGTCGAGCTCGCTGGTCCCAAAGCCGATCTGCTCGCAGCAATCCGCGAGGTAGGCGCCCTTATGCAGACCGCAGGCGTCAAGAACACCCAGGTCAACGAGTGGGTCTACCGCAGCTTAGCCGCACTCGACAGCTCCGAAGAAAAGGCAGCCGAGCAGCTCGCAGAAAGCCCCGCCATCAAAGCTGCACTTGCCTAAATAGGCCTGCGCCCGGACGACACCGATGCCGTCTGGGCGCAGGCCAGATAACGTGGGCGAACACGCCTGCTAACGCAGATATGCCTTCGCGTTGCCCAGGCTGTAGGCAATCGTCGAGCCGTTGTGCAGCAGTGACGACGTCTGCGGAGTGATCATGCCGGTAATGCCCAGCGCCAGGAGCGCCGAGTTGGTGAGCATCACCTTGGAATACGAACTCGTCAGACGGTCGATAAGCCCCTGGCTCATGCGGCGCAGGCGCACGATCGCGGCAAGATCCGTATCGGTCAGGATGATATCGGCGACCTCCTTGGCGATGTCACTTCCGCCACCCATCGCCAAGCCCACGTCGGCCAAACCGAGCGCCGGCGAATCGTTGACGCCGTCGCCCACCATGGCAACGTAGCGCCCCTCGCGCTTAATCCGCTCAACATACGCGTACTTGTCCTCGGGCAGCAGCTCGGCCTTAAACTCGTCGACACCTGCCTCGCGAGCAATGCGCTCGGCGGTGCGCTCCGAGTCGCCCGTGAGCATGACCACGTGCTTAACGCCCAGCGCATGCAGGTCGGCGATGGCCTCACGGACCCCGGGCTTTAGCGGATCCTCGATACCGAGCACGCCGACGACCTTGCCGTCGACCGCCAGATACAGCGGCGACAAGCCCTGCATCTGGGACTCAATTTGCTCTTGTGTCTCTGCCTCTAGCTGGGCATGCTCGTCATCGAACACAAAGTGAGCGGAGCCGATGATGGCGCGACGCCCCTCGATGGACGAAGCGATGCCGTGCGCCACAATATACTCGACCGCAGCATGGCGCTCGCGGTGCTCGAGCCCGCGCTCGCGGGCGGCGTTGACCACGGCACGCGCCACCGGATGCGGGAAATGCTCCTCCAGACAGGCAGAAAGGCGCAGAATCTCGTCCTCGCTCCAGCCGTCGGTGGTGAGTACGCAAGCTAGGCGCGGCTGGGCCTCGGTCAGCGTACCGGTCTTGTCAAAGACAATGGTATCGGCCTTGGCAAACGACTCAAAGTACTTGGCGCCCTTGACCATGACGCCCATCTTGGCAGCATCGCTCATAGCGGTCATGACGGCAACGGAACCCGTGAGCTTGAGTGCACACGAGTAGTCGACCATCAGTGCCGCCGAGGTCTTGATGAGGCTGCGGGTGGTAAGCGCAACCAGGCCCGCGAGCAGGAAGTTCCACGGGACGATCCTGTTGGCAAGGTCCTCCATATGCGACTGGCCCTCGGACTTGAGCGAATCGGCCGTCTGCACGAGTGAGACGATTGAGCGCAGTTTGGTTTGCGCCGTATTGGCGCGCACACGCACCAAGATGCTGCCGTCTTCCACGACGGTGCCGGCGAACACGTCGTCGCCTGCGCTGCGCTCGACGGCCAGCGGCTCGCCAGTCAGGGTCGCCTGGTTGACCATAGCGCTCCCCTGCTCAACCACGCCGTCGATGCAAATGGACATGCCAGTGCGCACGGCGACCAGATCGCCGGGCTCAAGCTCGGTCGCGGCAACGCATACCTCGGTGTCGCCGACGACCTTTTGCGCCTTGTCGGGCACATCGAGCAGCGAGTTGATGAGTTCGTTTTCGCTCATGGCGCGCGTGTAGTCCTCGAGCAGCTCGCCCACGTTGAGCAGGAACATCGTCTGGCCCGCGGTGTCGACATCACGCTTGACGAACGAAATGCCAATGGCCGAAGCGTCGAGCACGGGAACGGTTAGGCGCGGCTGCGCCAGCTCATGAAGGGCAGCGCGCAAAAATGCCATGTAACCGGCCACGACAAACACCGCACGCAGAGGCGTCGGCAAGAACCAGCGACGTGCGTAATGGGCACCGACGAGTGTCGCCAGGTCCATAACGAGTTTGTGCTTGCGCGGCTCGAGTTGCATCACGTAGCCCGACTTGGCATCGGCGATAGCTTGAGCATCGAGTGCGCCCAAGGCGTCGAGCACGCTCGCGCGGCGCGGCTCGTCGTACTCCAGCGCCATCTGGCCAATACGGCCATAAACGCGCACCTTGTGCACGCCGTCGATATCGCCGCCAAGCTTAAGAAGTGCATCGAGATCGCTCTCTGGCACAGGACCCGCCAATTGAAGACGGGTCCTGCCGGGGATCTCGCTGATAATCGAGAATCTCATAGTTTGTGCCTGGGAGCGTTACTCGGCTGCCTCGTCAGCAGCGGCCTCGCTCTGGGTGATGTAGGCAGCCTCGGCAACCATGTCATCGACATTGGCCTTGGCCTGCTCGACCATGTCCTGGTAGCAGTTCTTGACGCGCATACCGCACGCAATGCCCTGCACGCAGGCATTCTTTACCGGAGCGCTGGTGAGCAGCTTGATGCCGGCCGTACCAAGCAGAAAACCGCCACCGACAAGCAGGGTGTTAAACGTCGACTTCTTCATGTTGCTTCTCCCTTTTGCCGCACAAGCGCGGCATGGTGCCTTAGCACCCGAGTTCATTAGTTTGCTCGAGCACGCTTTTGAGACTAGTTTAGTCGAACTATTATGGTCAACCAAAGTTAACCTTTGGAAATCTTGGTCCCCTTTCCTACAGCTGCCAGTCCGCCGCCTCCTTTTGCAGCGCAACCATGCGGGCAAATTCTCCACCTGCTGCCTTGAGCTGCGCCGGAGCGCCCTGCTCGGCAACCACGCCATCCTTGAGCACAACGATTTTGTCGGCATTTTCCACCGTACGCATACGGTGGGCAATAACGATAACCGTCTTACCTGCAAGCAGACGGGAGAGCGCCTGCTGCACCACGGTCTCGTTTTCCACATCCAAGCTCGCCGTCGCCTCGTCCAACAGCACGATGGGCGCGTCTTTGAGCAGCGCGCGGGCGATGGAGATGCGCTGGCGCTCGCCGCCGGAGAGCTTGGAGCCGTTCTCGCCGATCATGGTGTCGTAGCCCTGCGGCAGACGGCTCACGAACTCATCGCAGTTGGCGGCATGTGCGGCGGCCAAGACCTCCTCGTCGGTGGCGTCGCGGCGGCCAAGGCGGATGTTGCCCATCACCGTGTCGTCAAAGAGCAGCACGTCTTGGAACACAATGGCGTAGTCGCGCAGCAGCACCTCGGGATCAACGCCCGCAACATCCACGCCACCCACGGTGACTGTGCCTTCGGTGGCATCCCAAAAGCGCGCGGCCAGGCGGCTCACCGTAGACTTACCGGAACCCGAAGGACCGACCAGCGCCGTAACTTCGCCTTCCTTGGCGGTAAAGCTCACATCGGTAAGAACTTTCTCGCCGGCGCGTCCGTCCTCGCCCGCACCATAGCCAAATGCCACGTGATCGAACACCACATCGTGGCCCACGGGCTCAAATTTCTCGCTGCCCCGCGCCATAGGCTCTTCCATGATGGAACGCATGCGCTTGGCAGACGACTCGGCGGCAAACAGCTCGGACATTAACATTAACGCCTGGTCAAAGGGCGCGTAGATACGGCTCACCATAAGCAGAAAGGCAAACATCACCAAAAAGTCGACCTGCCCGGAGGCGACCACCGCGGCGCCCGTAACCAGCGTGGTGGCAATGCCCAGACGCAGGATGACAAAGGCGGAGTTGACCAAAAGCCCGTTAGCGAGCTCGCCCTTGGTGGTCTCGCGCTCCTCGGCATCGATCACGGCGTTGAGTCCCTCAAGATAATGGGCCTCCTGGTTGGTGGCGCGGATCTCGCGAACGCAGTCGAGCGTCTCTTGAATCGCCTCGGTAACCTTGACCTTCTCGGCACGCACGCGATCGAACACCGGAGTCATGGGGCCGCGTGTTAGATACAGCACGGCAAAGGCCACGGGAACGCTCCAAAACGCCGCGATCGCCAGCTGCCAGCAAAAGAACAGCGACGCCACGAACACAATGGCGCTTGCGATGATGGCACCCCAAAGCTCTCCCAGCACGTGGCTGTAGGCGTGTTCCATGGCCTGGACGTCACCCATGATGGTCTCGGTTAAATCGGCCAGATCACGACGACCGAAAAACGACAGCGGCAGTTTGCGCAAGCGCTCGGCGATCTCCATGCGCTGCTTGCCGCACTCCTCGTAAAAGATGCAGTAGGTGTAGTAATACTGCTGCCAGTTAGAGGCAAAGAGCAACACGAAAAAGACCAGGAGGCCGCCCACGATCGGCAGGGCATCCGGCAGGTCGGCGCCGGTGGCGAGATGTTCGACAAAGCCGGCCATAACCAGGAATAAAAAGCCCATGCCGGCCATGGTAATGAGATTGGTGAGCGTGGTCCAGAAAATGCCGCGTTTTACGCCGGCGACGCCTTTATCGGATAGGAAATACTTCTTTTGGAATGAGGCGAACATTTAGGCCTCGCCTCCCTTCGTGACGGCGGCATCCGCGGTCGCAGCAGTAATCTTCCAGCTCGCGGCCTGCTCGTACTCGGCCCACATCTTGGCATACAGACCGTTTTGGGACAGCAACTCGGCATGGGTACCCGACTCCTGCACGCTGCCCTGTTTGAGCACCACGATTTGGTCTGCGCCCACTACAGTCGAGAGTCGGTGCGCAATCATAATGACCGTGCGACCCGCCGCCAGCTTGCTAAAAGCGCGCTGGATGAGCGCCTCGTTCTCGGGATCGGCAAACGCCGTGGCCTCATCGAGCACCACGATAGGCGCGTCTTTAAGGATCGCGCGGGCGAGTGCCACGCGCTGAACCTCGCCGCCCGAAAGATATGCTCCGCCGGCACCGAGCATGGTATTGATGCCCTGGGGGAGCTTGGCCACAATGTCGTCGCACTGAGCTGCGGAGAGGGCCGCACGCACTTCGTCGTCAGTGGCCGTAGGCTTGGAGGCGCGCACGTTATCGGCAAGTGTTTGCCGGAACAGCTGGTTGGTCTGGAACACGAAGGCGACCTGGTCCATAAGCTCGTGCGGATCCATATCGCGAACGTCCACACCGCCTACGAGCACTCGACCCGAGGAGACATCCCAAAAACGCGGGATCAGGCTTGCGCAGGTTGACTTACCGCCACCCGAGGGACCCACCAGGGCGAGGGTGCTACCCGCGGAAACGCTAAAACTCACATGGCTGACGGCAGGTGCTTCGGCACCCTCGTAGGTAAAGCTCACGTCCTCAAATCGCACGTCGCCGCCGGCAGGGTGCTTGGGTTGGGCGGGCACGGAGAGCTGCTTGGAATCCATGATGCTTCGGATACGCGCCAGCGAATCGGCACTCATCTGAGAGGCCTCGCCCACAAACATGAGCTTGGTCATGGCCGTCGGTACCACGGCCGAAAATATCGCGTAAAACGTGAAGTTGGCCATAAAATGCGCGAAGTCCGTCTCGCCCGGCGCCAACAGCAACGCCACGGGCAACAGGAATGCCACAAGACCATTGAGCGCGGTAAGGTTGAGTACCTGCGGACCTCGACAGAACGTGCCCGCATAGGTTTGTGCCATGTCGGCGTATTCGGCGATCGCATCGTGGAAGGCCTTAAAGGAGTAAACCGTCTGCTGAAACACCTTGACCACGGGGATGCCTCGTACGTATTCGGTGCCGGTCTTGTTCATCTTGACCAGCGCTCCCATGTAGGCCTTCATAAACTCGGCGCCTTTGCCACCCATCATGGTGGCCATAGCGCCAAACGAAACGACGACCGAGATAAGGCATGCCGCGCCCAAGCGCCAATCGAGGGCGAACAGCAACACGAGCAGGCCCACGACCATGGCGGCGGCGCCGGCGATATCGGGCAGCATGTGCGCGAGCAAAGTCTCGGTGGAGGCGGCGCATCCGTCTACAACACGACGCAGCTCACCGGTGGCGTGCGTGTCAAAGTAGCCGAGCGGCAGCTTAAGCAGGTGCTCGCTCGTAGTCTTGCGGATATTGGACGCGCAGCGAAACGCAGACAGGTGCGTGCACATGAGCCCCACGAAATAAGCTACGATGCTTGCCAGCGCAAACCCCACGGCCCACCAGCCATACGTCGCGATATTGCAGGCTTCGCTCCAGTTGGGCGCCACAGCAATAAGGTCTCGCGCGACAAGCCAAATGCACACGTACGGGCCAAAGCTCAGCAGCTGCGAGAGCACCGAGAGCGCCATGCCCAAATACGTTAGGACTTTACGGTCGCCGGCATACGCGAGCAACTCGCCGATGCCTCCACCTTCCCGTTTTGATCCCTTTGCCATGAGATTCCTTTCTAACGGCTTGAGAGTTAACCGTAATGAACTTATCATTGATGTGTTAGCCATGGCTCACAATCAAGCCAGGCGTGGACGTTTCTGCAAAGGAAAGGGACGCTTTTGAAAATGCATCGGGCCGCGACCGACATAACCGAGCTCTACGCACCGCAATTTGCGCAGTTTGGCCTGGAGCTTACCGGCAAGGGCGCCGTCTTTACCGGCGAGGTGGCAAACGACCGGGCGCACGGCCGCGCATGGATCATGCCTCTCTCCCCTGCCTGCATCGTCATGGAGCATTTCATCACCCCGACGCACGATATGTACCTGGCCGAATACACGCCCGAGCCATACGCCTGCGTGAGCGAGGTCAGCGCGCCCACACTTACATGCATGCCCGAGGCTGGCATAACGCCCGCGAACCTTAAACCATTGCATGGACCGTGGCCAAACAATGCCGTTTGCAGCTTTATCCAAGATAGCTGTGGCGAGGAATTAAGCCCGCTGTTTGCGGGGCAGCTCTATCACTCGCGCTCGGTGCTCTTTTTGCCTGGATATTTTGACGAACTGGAGCACCGCTATCCCACCGAGTTCGCGGGAATCTTTGAGGCGTTTGCCGAGCCATGGCACGAGGAAGCGGCGTCTGCCATCTGCCACACGCTGCGCCGGATTAACGAGGACCGCGCCCGCACCGTAGGCGGACACGTCTATATGCAGGGCATCGTGGAGACCATGGTCGCGGAGCTCGCCTGTTCGCGCGCGGCCCACAAGCAGGCGCGGCAGGCGGCAGACACACGCGCCAGTATAACCATTGCCGAAGAAGCAACGGCAATGATTGAGCGCGCGCTCGACAAAGGCAGACGTGTGGGTATCAACGAGGTGGCCGAGAGGCTCTACACAAGCCGCTCCAAACTATGCGCCACCTTTAAGGCCCAAACTGGCGAGTCCCTAGGCGCCTACATTCGCAGACGCCGTATGGAGCGAGCACAGGACCTTTTAGCCGATAGCTCGCTCACGATAGCGCAGGTGGCAGAGCGGCTCGACTACCCTCAGCAGGCTGCCTTCGCCCAAGCCTTCAAACAATACACCGGCACCACCCCCACCGCCTGGCGCTCCCAACATATATAAAGAATGAGGGCACCATCGGCGCCCTCATTCACTCTATTCCATTCAGCCCCACCTGACCCGAACGGCCGAGTCGTCACAGAACCCGGGAGCCCCGGCAGGGCTGGTGCTTGCTCAAAATGAGTTCCGCACGCAAAGAAGGCCACTTAATGTGGCCTTCGTCTTGCGCAGGACTGTTTGAAATTTTGAGCAAGCACCCGCCCTGCCGGGGCTCCCGGGTTCCCGCTTACGAGAGCGACGTTCTCAGCAACTCGTTGAAGAGTTTCGGGTTGCCCTTGCCGCGGCTCGCCTTCATGCACTGGCCCACCAAAAAGCCAATGACCTTCTGGTTGCCGTCGCGATACTGCTGCGCCTGATCGGCACAGTTTGCCAGCACTTCATCCACAATCGGCTGCAGCGCGCCGGCATCGCTCACCTGACGCATACCGCGCTCGTCGACGATCTTGTTGGGGTCGTCGCCGGTCTGGGCCATGGCCTCAAAGACCTCGTGCGCCTGGTTGGAGCTAATGGCATCGGTCGCCAGCAGCTTGGCCAGCGCTGCCACCTGAGCCGGAGCAATGCCGGACTCAGTGAGCGACACGCACGCGCCCTTAAGGTAGGCGATCATCTCGTTCACCAGCAAGTTTGCGACCGTCTGGGCCTCCTTGCCAGCCATACCGGCAGCGGCCGCCTCAAAGAACTCGGCAAACTCGGGGTCGCCGGCAATCTGCTCGGCGTCCGCCGCCTTAATGCCAAAGTCGGCCTCAAAACGGGCGCGCTTGGCATCGGGCAGCTCGGGAATCTCGCCACGGCAGCGGTCGATGAACTCGTCGTCCAGATCGAACGGCGCCAGATCGGGGTCGGGGAACAGACGATAGTCGTCGGCCGTCTCCTTCACGCGCATGACCACGGTGCGCTTGCGGCTGGGCTCCCAGTGGCGGGTCTCCTGATAGATGATGCCGCCCTCCTCGAGCACCTCGGCCTGGCGGCAAATCTCGTAGGCAAGGCCGTCGTGCAGGCTCTTAAACGAGTTGAGGTTCTTGAGCTCGGTCTTGGTGCCCAGCTTGGTCTCGCCGCGGCGGCGCAGCGACACGTTGCCGTCACAGCGCATGGAGCCCTTCTCCATGGAGCAGTCCGAAATGCCCAGCGTCACAAAAATGCGACGGAGCTTTTCCATAAACAGGCGCGCTTCCTCGGGCGTGCGCAAGTCGGGCTCAGTCACGAGCTCAATCAAAGGCGTGCCGCAGCGGTTGTAGTCGACGAGCGACTCGGCCGCGGCGGTAATGCGGCCCTCGGCACCGCCCACGTGCACCTTCTTGGCGGCATCCTCCTCGATGTGAATGCGCAGGATGCGGATGGGCACCGTGTAGGAACCGTCCTCGCGGCGCTCAGGCATCTGCAGGTTGGACGCGTCATAGCTAGCCAGATGGCCGGCGCGCTGATTACCCTCGCGCATGGTCGACGTCATGGACGTGGACAGGCCCTCGGCGTTGGCCGAAGCGCTCGCCAGGCTCTGGGCCTCGGCCTCGCCAAACGCGCAATCGGGGCGCTCGGCGGCACCGCGACCGGTCACGTCCAGATCCAGGTGACCGTACATGGCAAAGGCGACCGGACCCTGCGTGGTCTGGAAGTTCTTGGCCATATCGGGATAGAAGTAGTGCTTGCGGTAGAACATCGAGTGGCGCTGGATCTCGCAGTTGGTGGCGAGACCGGCCTTGACGATGCTCTCGATGGCGCGCTTGTTGGGCACCGGCAGGGCGCCGGGCAGGCCAAGGCACACCGGGCACACGTTGGCGTTGGGCTCGTCATCGTGGCTGAGCTTACAGTTGCAGAACATCTTGGTATCGAGTGCGGTGAGCTCGGTATGGATCTCCAGGCCGATCACGGCCTCCCAATCCTGCAGGACCTCGGAAAGCTCCTTCATTACAGCTCGCCTCCCTTCCCGGCAAAATCGGGCGCGACGGAAAGCGCGGGCGCACCCGTGGCGGCATCGGCAAAGCCGCGCTCTAGGGCGCGGGCAAACGTGAGCAGCTGACGGTCCTTAAAGGCAGGCCCCACCAGCTGGGCAGAAACGGGCAGCTTGCTGTCCTCGCCCAGGCCCAGCGGCACCGAGATACCACCGTTGCCGCAAATGTTGAGCGAGATGGTATACAGGTCGGAGAGGTACATCTGCGTGGGGTCGCTGATCTCACCAAACTTAAAGGCCGTGCGCGGCGAGGCGGGCATGAGGATGGTGTCCACCTTGGCATACGCGGCGTCGTAGTCCTGCGTGATGAGCGTGCGGGCCTTTTGCGCAGCGTAGTAGTACTTGTCGTACACGCCCGAGCTCAGCAGGTAGGCGCCGAGCATCTGACGGCGCTTGGCCTCGGCGCCAAAGCCGTGGGCGCGCGACAGCGAGCTCTGATCGGACAGGTTGGCGCAGCCCTCCTCCTGATAGCCGTAGCGAATGCCATCGAAACGTGCCAAGTTGGAGAACGCCTCGGCCGGGCCGATGACGTAGTAGGCGGCGATGGCGGCGTCCAGGTGCGGCAGGTCGACCTCGACCAGCTCGGCGCCTTGGTTCTGCAGCTCCTGGGCGGCGCGCTGAACAGCGGCCTTGACCTCGGGCGTCAGGCCCTCGGCCTCCATAAACGCGGGGATGATGCCCACGCGCTTGCCCTCGATGCTGTCGTTGAGATGCTCGGTAAAGTCGACGGCGCAATCCTGGCTGGTGCAGTCGTACGGATCGTGACCCGCGCCGGTAAGCGCGTTCATGGCCAGCGCGACATCCTCGACCGTGCGGCCAAAGGGTCCCACCTGGTCGAGCGACGAGCCAAAGGCAACCACGCCGTAACGGCTCACGGCGCCATACGTGGGCTTAAAGCCCACCACGCCGCACAGCGACGCCGGCTGGCGAATGGAGCCGCCGGTGTCCGAGCCCAGCGAGAGCGCGACCTCGCCCGCGGCGACGGCGGCAGCGGAGCCGCCCGAGGAGCCACCGGGCACGCGCTCGGTATCCCAGGGGTTGTTGGTGCGGTGGAACGCCGAGCTCTCGGTAGAGCTGCCAAAGGCGAACTCATCCATGTTGGCCTTGCCCATGGGCAGGCAGCCGGCGTCGAGCATGCGCTGGACGCAGGTGGCGGTGTAGACGCTCTGGTAGTCCTCGAGCATGCGGGAAGCGCAGGTGGTGCGCGTGCCCACGAGGTTCATGTTGTCCTTGATGGCCAGCGGCACGCCCGCGAGCGGGGGCAGCGGCTTGCCTGCGGCACGGTCGGCATCCACGCGCGCAGCGGCCTCGAGCGCAAGCTCGGGCGCCACCTGCAGGAATGCCTGGACCCCGCCCTCGCGCGCCTCGATGGCGGCAAGGGAGGCCTGGGCCACCTCGGTAGCGGTAAAGTCGCCGGCGGCAACGCCCGCGGCAATCTGGGCAGCGGTAAGGGAATCGAAGCTTAGCGCCATTACTCGCTCTCCCCCTCTCCCAAAATGGACGGCACGCGGAAGTAGCGGTCACGCGCGCTGCCGGCGTTTTCGAGCGCGACGTCGAGCGGCAGATCGCGCTCGGGCTCGCGCAGGTCATCGCCCATCACGTTGGACAGGCTTCCGATGGGATGGAACGTGGGCTCCACGTCGGGCAAGTCATATTGCAAGACGGGCTCGAGCATCTGGACGGCGTCGTTCATGTAGGACGTCATCTGGGTGAGCTCGTCATCGGTCAGTGCGATCTTTGCGTACTCGGCGATGCCGCGCACGTCTTTCTCGCTGAGTGCCATAGGCGCTCCCTTCCGCATAACAGATAAACCGCTCTAGTATACAAGGCAACGCCGCTTGGAGCAGGTGCTTTACCCAAATGCAGCGAAAACGTAACGAGGGCGGCGGTTGGCAGGCGGCGGGCCGGCGGTTCTGCAACGAAACCGCACCGTTCATAGCGAAAACCGTCTCCACCACAACGAAAGCCGTCCCGCCCACAACGAAAACCATCACAACATTCGACGTTTTTCGCCAAAATCGAAATTTTCATCGAATGTTGTGATGGTTTGGAAGCCCCGACCACCACAAAGGTGCCTGTCCCCATTGTGGTGGTTCTGGAGAATGTCTTATGCCGAGGCCTTGGCCTTGCGGCGTTTGCGGACCGCGTGGATCACGATGTCCAGCAGCAACAGCACAATGGCTACGACCACGATGAGCACGGCAAACTCACGCTTGCCCCAGTGGCGGCCGGCCAGCGACTTTTGCTTGTCGACGTCCTTCTTGTTGTACTTGGTGCGCACGCAATGCACTAGCAGGCGATGGTCGTTCACGCCATAGGGCGTGCAGGTGACGAGCGTCACCTTGTCGGCGCCGGGCTCGATGGTCAGCGACTCCATCTCCTCGGGCAGCACGACCTCGGAGTCCACCATCTTGTAGGCGAGCGTCTTGTTCATGGTGTGCAGCAGCACCAGGTCGCCGGGCTCCAGCGAGTGAATGTCGTCGAACATGCTCAGGTTGCGCATGCCCGAGTGCGCGGTGAGCACGCAATGCGTCGAGGTGCCGCCCACCGGCAGGCTCGTGCCCTCCAGGTGGCCGACGCCCGCCATAAGGACTTCCTCGCTCGTGCCGTGGTAGATGGGCATGCTCACGTCGATGGAGGGAATCTCGACCCAGCTCATCATGGGGTCGCGGTCAAAGATGAGCTGCTGGGCGTAGGGCTCGATCTGGTCGGCGGGAAGCTCGGTAGCCTCGCCCGCCAGTTGCTCGTTAAAGGAGCGAGCCTGGAGCAGGATACGCTCGCGCTCCTCGGCAGACAACGCGTCTACGGTGCTGGACACGGTGCTGATCTGGTTGAACACGCCCGAGGCCTCGAGCCGATCCAAGATCCACGGCCAGGTCATAAGGCCCACGCCAATAAGGATGATGACGATGGTGATGAGCCGGTCAGCCCAGCGCGGCAGTCGCTTGCGACGGCGCTTAGGTTTTGGTTGAGGTTTGGGCTGAGGGCTTGAGCCGCCGTTGTCCGCGGCGTTATTGCTCTTCATATGTTTGGCGCCCTGCACCATCGCCGGTCACTCCTCTACAACTCAAGTTGTCTAAACAAATAATAGCCGATTAGCGAGCTTATGCGCCGGACAACGCAGCCAGGACCGAAACGCCGCCTACGGTTCGAATTCTTGGAGACCTTCTACAGCGCTTCTTGCCATGGATATTCCTTTCCAAACATGCGATCGACTTCGAGCTGAATTCGCTCATCGTCGATTGCCGCCAAAGATAGCGCAAGCGAAATGTCGTCGACACGGGAGGAACCGGCAAACACGGGCGCATAGCGCCACACTTGGATCATCGCCGTTTCGTTATCCGGCAACTCCCCGTCTGCGACTTCGAGGTCGCTCAGTTTACGCCATGCACTTCTTAAGACGGCCTTTTGTTCCATACCCGGTGCAGCGAGCATCGAACGCACAGCGAGCGCCGTCTCCCCGGCGTCAACAAGACAGTCAATCTGCGCTGTCTTCCTTGCAAAAAAGACCTTCGAGACAGGCGAGGAGAGCTCTGCCATGTGCTCGCTGAGCAGAAGATCAACGGCAACAGGGAACACGACGACACGTCGCTCGCAACGCTCGCGCCTCGCGAGCCCCCTGTCAACAAGCTCGGTTATGGCCTCACTCGCGCGGCTTGCCGAGATCCCAAGCGCACGACAAAGGTCATAGGGGCGATATGGCTCCTGGGCGGCTCCCCAGATTGCGGCAGCCTGCGCGTTGGGTGACATCTTGGTCGCATGATTGTGAAACCGGGCACCGCCCCTCTCCGTGCAGGCCGTGCCCATAAATGGAAGAAAAGCCTGTCTACCTGGGCAGACAAAGGGAATCCCTTGTGCGACCAATGCTTTGCGCTGACGCGCATCGGCATCAGGAAACGAAACGACAACAGGAGTCTCCGCACGCAAGGCTAGCTGACTATAGACTCTCTTAGCCTCGGGAAGCCCGACGCCAGTAGGCAAGCTTGCAAGCAAAAACGAAAAACCGTTTGTGTCAACAGCGCGGACCTCAATCGCCCGCAGATGCAGCGGCAAGCGTGCGGATCCTGGCCAAGTTTTGGTCTTGGCGGAGAGGCCTAGTGCTTCTTGTAAGTAGATTAGCGCTTCGTTCATTTCCATCGTTTTCGTTTGATTCCAGTTTAAATTGGAATTATACATTATTTTCGGAATTAACGAGATTCCTTTCGTGCGTAAGCCCGCATTTGAGTTTTCAAAATGTCCCGGATCGGCGGGGCGATTCGGGATACAATGTCAATAGAAAACGACGCACCCCGCGTAAATGTTTGGGAGCGCGGGCGGCCTAGTTTTCTGGTTTTGTTAAATGCCCGGGATCCTACCCCCGGGCATTCTTATTTGCGCTTGTTGCGGCGCAAATGCCTTCTACCGTCCGCACCGCGCGTGCGCCTACGGACCTTAAACCGAACCTCATACGAGTCAAGAAACGCGATGACGAACGTGCCCACCGCCGCGAGGGCGGCGAGCGCGTTAAGGAATTTCAGCATTTGGGGACCTCCGATCGAGTCGTCGGCCGCCCGCGCACGGGATGCGTCGCAAAGCCATTTTACTGCGAGCGTATGCACCCACAGCTGGCAAACGCAATAATTGCAAACACCTGTTCGATATTCATACGCTTGATCCATCGGGCAATGGAGCCTGGCTGCGTTATCCCAAAAGAACGGGGCAAACTCCAGTGCGGAGTCTGCCCCGAAAAGAGAATGGCAAAGCAAGAACGTGGATGGACGTGAAGAGTGTCCGCAAGTCTCATGGCCATCACATCCCACCTGCCAAAGGGATGGGTGAGCGAGCGTTACTCCTGCTCGGACTCCTCAGCCTGCTTACGGCTGCGGATGAGGTGCGCCACGCCGATGCACAGCACCGCGCCACCAGCAATCCAAGTGAAGGTCACGCCGTTAAGGCCGGTGAGCGGGAGGCCAACCTGCTTGGTATCGCCGACGGTAATGTTGAAGGTGCCGTCGGCATTTTTCAACGAGTCGTCCTTAACCTTCAGATTATTATCACCAGCAGTCCCATCGGCAAGGCCAGCGATGACTTTGCCGTTTTGGCCCTTGTTATCAAGCGTCCCCTTAATCTCCGTCAGCTTGTAGCCCTCTCCATCATCCTTAATTGTCGGTTCAATCGTAAATTCGAAAGACGAAACTGCGGTATAGCCATCGGGAGCTTTTTTCTCGGTTACGGTATAGGTACCAGCATCAAGACCGGTAAGCTGAATGGCGCCCTTTGCGTCCGTCGTTAAAACGGCCTCGTCATTGCTCAACATGCCGTCCGATGTGACATATTTCGCCTTCGGATTATTCTCATCGCCATTGGTCGTGATGGTAAATTGAGCACCCTCGAGAGCCGCTTCGGTACCCAAGTCGACCTTGTTGATCTTGAGGCCGTAGCTGTAGTCCTCAACTGTATCAGACGCCGAGGTGCCAGTACCTTCGGACATGGGGTTGTTAGAATACTCGAGCGTAACGGTGTTGGGGTTGCCACTCAGCCCGCCGTTGGCCCCCGCAATTACTGCATTTGCGTTGAGCTTCGCCCTGTAGAAAACGACGATTTTAGTATTCCCATCAATCGTAAGCTTTTCGCCATTTTTCGCAGTGGCCGACTTCAAGCCCTTTTCGCCCTTAAAATCGACTACCAGGTCACGACTAGACTCAGAGGGCTTAGTCACAGTGTAGCTAGTCGAATCAATCTCGGTATATGCATCATTGTTCAGCGCGTAAACGCTAAGCGAGTTTTCGATGAAGTCGAGACCGTCTGACAGCTGATCCTTAAACTTGTAGGAATAGGAGTCGTAGCTGGCGTAGTTGTCCGCAATCGTGCCGGTAAGCTTATAGTTCACTTCCTGACCGATCTGGGAGTCCGCAGCATCCACCCAATCGGTCTCGCCAGTAACAGCACCGCCCTTCGCCTTCGAATCATCGAGGATCTTTTTCTCGACCGTGGGGATATTGGTCTTCTCGCGAACGGTCACGGCGCTACCGCCCACGACTGCGAAGATAGGAGACGTGCCGGTATTCTTCTTGTCAGCACCCAGGCTATCCTCGTTGGTCACAAACAGGTAGTAGCCGCTACCATTCTGGGTACCGGGAGTCCAGGCAAAACCGGTAGTGATGTCAGACGCAGCCGGCGTTTGGCTCTTTACAGCATTCGCGACTGCGTAGAGAACGTTGCCGGTCTCGAGCCGAGTTCCCTTGCTCGACCCATCAGGCGACCCAGCGGTAGTGGAGCCTGCGTTCGCCATGAGAAAGTCGGCGACTTCCTGGGCCGTAGGCTTGTCGGACAGCTTCTTGTTTTCCGCCAAATCCTTATAGCCAGTCCAATTCGACTTGATGGCGTTGACGACCGTCTCTCCAAGCGCATCGTTCGCCCACGTGATGCTCTGAGCGGTCTTACCTTTTTCAGTGTCGATCACCGTGGCCTTAAAGATCTGATAGGCCTTAAACGTTGTGCTCTGATTACCGTCAACCTGGCTGATCGTGATGCTGCCCTGACCACCCTGAGCCGCAAACGCCATGGTCACCGGGGCCATGACGCCACCGAAGCTCAACGCTGCTGTGAGGCCGGCGGTTACTGCCAGGCGTGCGATGTTCTTGCTCATGCTCATCTTCTTTACCTCTGCTTTCTGCTTGAAGTCCGTTTGATCTAAATCTGTCTGTCTGTGTCTTAGCATCTACTTCGCTACGTCTCGCCCCGCTCTCTGTGGGGCTGCCAGCTACTCTTTATGGCTGCCACCTCCCCGCTTGACCAGGAGCGCGACCACGATGAGCGCGGCTCCGGCGACCGCTGCGGCGGCCGCGGCGTACATTGCCATATCGCCAGTCGAGGGCATAAAGCCTCCGGTGGTAATGCTAGGGGGCGTGCCGGTGGGCGTGTTGATGAGCGACGCCTCCAGGCTGCCCGTCGACCCGTCAGCGCTGTCGGCGCGCAGGGGCGATTCGGCCGTGATGGTGAGCTTGGGTTTGGCGGCGGCCACCTGGTCGACGTCCAGACCCTCGGCCTTGACTGACACGGAGCGCGTGCCCTCAAAGGCGGTGTAGCCCTTGGGCGCCTTGAGCTCGCGGACCTCCAGCTTGCCCGAGTCCACGCCCGAGACGGTCACGCGGCCGTCCTCGCCCGTGGTGACGGTGGCCTTGCCCTCCGCATCCCACGTGCCGTCGGCCGACAGCGTGCGGCCGCGGTCGTCGGCGATGCTCAGGACCGCCCCGGCAAGCGGCTTGTCGCCGTCGCTGCCGCGCTTGGTGAGCGCGAGATCCCAGGTGTAGGCGCACGCATCGTCGCTCGGCGTGCGGGTGAAGCCGGCGTCGCCGGACTGGTCGGCAAAGGGAGAGCGCGGGTAGCGCAGGTAGACCTCGTTGGGGTTGCCCTTCGCGATGCCGTGGTTGCACGCGCTGTTGAGCGGCGCGTTGTACACGGCGACCACGCGGGCGCCCGCGGCAAAGGCGTCAGCCCCGCCGAGCGCGGCGATGAGGTCGCCGGTGCGCACGGTGAAGGCATTGCCCTCGACCGAGACCTTG
>CABUZD010000025.1 GCA_902495945.1 uncultured Collinsella sp. | reverse complement strand
GCCGCTCGCGAAGCACCTCAAGCGAAGGCGGCTTGATAAAGATCAGCACGGCCTCGGGGAAACGCTCCTTCACCTGCAGGGCACCCTGGACATCGATCTCCAGAATCAGAGACGCGCCCGAGGCGAGCTTGGATGTGACCTCGCTCACCAACGTGCCGTAGCAGTTACCGTGGACCTCGGCCCACTCAACAAACTCACCGTTTGCCACGCGGCGGTCGAACTCCTCGCGCGTCAGAAAAAAGTAGTTAACGCCGTCGACCTCACCTTTACGTGGTGCTCGCGTGGTAGCCGAAACCGTCAGGCCCAGGTTCGAGCGACGCTCGCGCACACGAGTGACGAGCGTACCCTTGCCTGCGCCTGACGGTCCAGAAATCACAAAGAGCTTGGAATCCTGAGCGCTCACTTATTTGGTCAGCTGCTCGAGGAGCTGCTCGCGCTGACGGACGCCGAGGCCCTGGACGCGACGGGTAGCGGAGATACCGAGCTCCTCCATGATCTTGGCGGCCTTGGCCTTGCCATAACCAGGAAGAGACTCGATGAGGGTGGAAACCTTCATGCGGGAAGCGATGGGGTCATCGGAGTTGAGCACGGACTCGAGGGACTTCTCGCCCTTCTTGATCTGCTCGCGAAGCTCAGCGCGGGCGTGGCGTGCGGCAGCAGCCTTCTCAAGAGCCTGCTTGCGCTGCTCATCGGTAAGCTGAGGGAGTGCCATTCGTACCTCCAAATAGTTGGGTTATATCTGATTCAATAATTGGCATTTTAGCACGTAGAACGTATAAAATGCCCAATCGCGGCTCCATAGGTTAGACGATACCCGCAAAAAGTGCAATATACTGCGCCCAAAGTTAAGCCCCTGACCTGCGATTCCACACAAAGGATGGGAAAGTTTACGCAGGCACAGGGGCTATTTTGTGCTAATGAGACCCAAAAGTGGTGACTTAGGGGAATCTTTTAGGCGACGTTTTCGACCAGCTCAGCGACAATAGCGTCAAAGGCGGCAACCGGATCGTCGGCACCGGTGATGGGACGGCCCACCACAATGTGGCTTGCGCCGCGCTCGATAGCCTGGGAAGGCGTCGCCACGCGGGACTGGTCACCTAAGGCGGCACCCACCGGACGCACACCCGGAGTCACGATCAGGGCATCAGGACCCAGCAGCTCACGCATGTCGTGAGCCTCCATCGGCGAGCACACGATGCCATCGATGCCGTTGGCCTGAGCGAGCTTTGCCAGGCGGGCGGCCTCCTCGGCCACGGGCGACTCGACGCCGATCTCGCTCAAGGCATCCTGATTCATGCTCGTGAGCACGGTGATGGCGACGAGCTTGGCGCGATCCTCGCGCGCCTCCTCGGCACCCTCGCGGCAGGCAGCGAGCATGGCGCCCGAACCCAAGCCGTGGACCGAAAGCAGGTCGGCACCAGCAAGCGAAGCCGAGCGGGCGGCACCGCGAACCTGATGCGGAATGTCATGGAACTTGAGGTCGAGGAAGACCTTAAAGCCCAGGTCCTTGAACGTCTTGACGATCTCAGGACCCTCGGCGTAATAGAGCGTCATGCCAACCTTGAGCCAGGCGGCATGGCCCGAAAGCTCGTGGGCAAGCTCGAGAGCACGCTCACGGTCGCAGTCGAGGGCGACGATTACGCGGTCGCGGGCATCGGTCTCTAGCATTCGAAAGCACCTACCAGTTCGTTAATGTCCTTCACGCCCTGGGACTCGGCCCAGGCCTCGAGCTCATGCGCGATCTTGAGCGAAGCGCACGGATCGACGAAGTTGGCCATACCGACCGACACGCAGGTGGCGCCGGCCAGGATAAACTCAGCCGCATCCTCACCGGTCATGACACCGCCGACACCGTTGATGGGGATATCGACGGCCTGGGCAACCTCCCAGACCATGCGCACGGCGATGTGATGACACAGCGGGCCCGAAAGGCCGCCCTTGGGCTTTGCCACGCGGGACTTGCGGGTATGGACGTCGATGGCCATGCCCTGGATGGAGTTGATGACCGAAAGGCCGTCGGCGCCGGCAGCCTCGAGGGCCTTGGCGATCTCAGCGACGTTGACCGGCGCCATCTTTACGAACAGCGGCTTATCGGTCACCTTGCGGCAGGCAGCCATAACGGCAGAGGCGCCCTCGGGCGAGGAGCCCATGGCGGCACCGCCGGCGGCAATATTGGGGCAGCTGACGTTGATCTCGTAGCCGGCAGCCCAGGGGCACAGCTCGACATACATCTCAAGCGCGCGGACAAACTCCTCTACGGAATGACCTGCGACCTGGCAGATGACCTGGCAACCGTCCTTGGAGAGCTGCTCGAGCCACGGACCGGACTCACGGGCAAAGGCAGCCACGCCGGGGTTCTGAAGGCCCACGGAGTTGATCATGCCGCCCGGGATCTCGGCCATGCGAGGCGCGGGGTTGCCGGGCCAAGGCTCGGCAGCGCAACCCTTGGTGGTGATGGCTCCCAGCTGGGAAACATCAAAGAAGTTCTGGAACTGCCAGCCGTAGCCAAAGGTACCGGCTGCGGTGTTGATGGGGTTCTGCATCTTGACGCCGCCGAAATCGACGGCCATGTTCACGGTACCCACTAGAAGACCACCACCTTGGAAGCATCGAACACGGGGCCGCATATGCAGGCGCCCTTCATACCGTCGACCGTCTCGACATTGCAGGTGTTGCAGGCACCAAAGCCACAGCTCATCATGCGCTCGAGCGAAACCTCGCAGTACGCACCGGCCTCGGCGGCAGCGGCGGCGACCTTCTTCATCATGACGGCGGGACCGCAGCTGGCGACGTAGTCGTAGCCGCCCTCGCCGAGCAGCTCGGCGGCAGGATCGGTGCAAAAACCGTGCGTGCCGAGCGAACCGTCGTCAGTGCAAACGTTGACCGTGGCTCCCAGAGCGCGGAACTCATCGACGCCCACGGCCTTGGACGCGGTGCCAAAGCCCAGGCACACGTCGACGGCTACACCCTGCTCGGCAAGCTTGTCGGCAAGGCACAGCACGGGCGGAACACCGATGCCACCGGCGACGAGCAGGGCCTTCCTGGTGCCCTCGGGTACCATCCAGCCACGGCCACCGGGGCCCAGCAGGTTAGAGGTGGAGCCAGGGCCCATCTGGGACAAACGACGGGTATCGTCGCCCACGACGGCGTACCACAGCTCGACGGTGCCAGCCTCGGCGTCGGCGCGGTAGTAGCTCAGGGGCACGCGAAGCAGCGAGGACGCATCGCCGGGTACGGCGATGTTCACAAACTGACCGGGCTTGAGCGCACTTGCAAGCTTGGGGGCCGAGATGACGAGCGAGAAGATGCCGTCGGCAATCTCCCGGTTCGAGACGACCTCGAAGTCGTGCATGCGTGCAGTGGAAGGTGTGGGCATAGACGCTCCAATCCCCCATGCGGTTGCATGGTCCAAACGAACAGAAAGCGCGGCACCGCAAGGGCGCCGCGCACAAAAGCGATAAGGCTATGCTAGCAGATGCAGCCGTCGGCAAGCGTCTGCTTACCGCCGACAAACACATCGGTGGCACGACCGGTGAGCGTGCGGCCGGCAAAACCGGAGTTCTCGGCGCGCGACTCGTAACCGTCCTCGCCAACCGTCCAGGTGGCGGACGCGTCGAACACGGTCAGGTCGGCAACGGAGCCCGCCTTGACCTGAACCTGGTCGAGACCCAGGATCTCACGCGGCTTGATGGCCATGAGCTCGACCATGCGGCCCATGCTCATCTTGCCCGTGTTGACCAGCTCGGTGAGTACGAGCGACAGCGAGGTCTCGAGGCCGATCATACCAAAGGGCGCAAGCTCGAACTCACGGGCCTTCTCCCACGGGGTGTGAGGAGCGTGATCGGTGACGATAACGTCGACGGTGCCGTCGATGACGCCCTGACGGATGGCCTCGGCATCCTCCTCGGTGCGCAGCGGCGGATTGACCTTGAGCGAGGTGTTGTAGGTCTCGTCCAAGTCGTTCTCGGTCAGAAACATGTGGTGCGGGGTGGCCTCGCAGGTCACCTGGACGCCAGCGGCCTTACCGGCACGCACGAGCTCGAGACCGTGAGCGGTGGAGATGTGCTGGATGTGCAGCTTGGCACCGGTCAGCTTGGCGATCTCGATGTCGCGGGCGATCTGGAGCTCCTCGCCGGCAGCCGGCCAGCCCTCGAGGGCCAGACGGGTCGAGACCTTGCCCTCGTTGATCTGGCCGTGGCCGACCAAGTCCTCGTCCTGGCAGTGGCTCATAAAGACCTTGCCGAACATCTTGCCGTAGTCCATGCAACGACGGAGCATGCCCGCGCCCTGCACGCCGCGACCGTCGTCGGTGAAGGCGACGGCGCCGTGGGCGACCATATCGCCCATCTCGGACATGGCCTCGCCCTTAAGACCGCGGGTCATGGCGCCCGACGGATAGACGCGGCAGTGGCCGACCTCGGCAGCGCGGGACTTGACGAACTCCACGACGGTGCCGTTATCGGTGACGGGATCGGTGTTGGGCATGGAGCACACGCCGGTAAAGCCGCCCTTGGCAGCTGCGCGGGTGCCGCTCTCGATGTCCTCTTTGACCTCGTAGCCGGGCTCGCGAAGGTGAACGTGCATATCCACCAGGCCGGGGACGAGGTACTTGCCGGAAAGGTCGCGGACCTCGGCTCCCTCGACGGTGAGATTCTCGCCGACCTCGGCGATCTTGTCGCCGTCAATCAGGACGTCAACGACACCGTCAAGCTCGACGGACGGGTCGACGACGTGGGCATTCTTAAGAAGCAAGGCCATTATCGGCACCTCCAAGCAGCAGATACAGGATAGCCATACGCACGCAGATACCGGCGTAGACCTGCTCCAGGATGACGGAGCGTTGCGGGTGGTCGGCCATATAAGAGTCGAACTCGACGCCGCGGTTGATGGGGCCCGGGTGGCAGATGATCGCGTCGGGCTTCATGAGCTTCTCGCGGTCCTTGGTCAGGCCGAAGAGCTTGTGGTACTCGCGAATGGTCGGGAACGGGGCACCCTCAAGACGCTCCTGCTGCACGCGCAGCATGTAGACGACGTCCAGCTCGGGCAGGACGGAATCGAGGTCGCTCGTCACGTGGTCGCAGCCCAGGACCTCGGGCGCCGGCGGCAGCAGCGTGCCGGGGGCGACGGCGTAGGTCTCGCAGCCCATGATCTTAAGGGCGGGGATCAGCGAGCCGCAAACGCGGGAGTGGGCGATATCGCCGACGACGGCGACCTTCAGACCGTGGAAGTCACCCTTGTGCTCCCAGATGGTGTACAGGTCGAGCAGGGCCTGCGTAGGATGGTTGTGCTTGCCGTCACCGGCGCAGATGACGCTTGCGGGCGAGTTCTGCGTGACGATGTAGGGAGCGCCGGCGTGCTTGTCGCGCACGACAATGCAGTCGATCTTATAAGCGTTGAGGGTCTCAACGGTGTCGACGAGGCTCTCGCCCTTGACCGTGGAGGTCGAGGAGCCACCAAAGTTAAGGCTGTCGGCCGAAAGACGCTTCTCGGCGAGCTCGAAGGAGCTACGGGTGCGCGTCGAGGGCTCGTTGAACATGTTGACGATGGTCTTGCCCTTGAGCGTGGGGACCTTCTTGATCGCACGCTCGTTGACCTCGGAGAACGCCTTGGCGGTCTCGAGGATGAGCTTGATGTCCTCTTCGGAGTACTCGGTAATGTCGATCAGGTGCTTATGGTTGAACGCCACGGTACTACTCACCTCCCAGCGGCGCGGAGCCCACGTGGGAACCCGGCGCGACGTCGTTAATCTCGACGGCGGTGTGGCCGTCGACTTCCTTCATATATAGGTGCACGTTCTCCTCATGCGACGAGGGAACGTTCTTGCCGACAAAGTCCGGCGAGATGGGGAGCTCGCGGTGGCCGCGGTCAACGAGGACTGCCAGCTCAATGCGGCTCGGTCGGCCCAGGTCCATAACGGCGTCGAGAGCGGCGCGGATGGTACGGCCCGTATACAGGATGTCGTCCACCAGCACGACGCGCTTGCCGTCGACGCTGAAGGGAATGTTGGTAGCGTGGATCGCGGGAGCGAAATTGGTCGCATAGTCATCGCGGTAGAAGCTGATGTCCAGGCTGCCGAGCGGAACGTCGACGCCCTCGATCTCCTTGATCTCCTCGGCGAGCTTCTTTGCCAGAAGGTCGCCGCGCGTGACGATGCCGACCAGAGCGAGGTCTTCACAGCCCTCGTTGCGCTCGAGAATCTCGTGCGCGATGCGGGTCATCGCTCGGTTGACGGCGGTCTCGTCCATGATGACCGCCTTGGGGGAAGTCGTGCCCATCGATCTCCTTCCTCACATGTCTTGACTGCTGACACAGTCAAAAAAATAGATGCCCGACCGCTCAAAGCGGAACCAGACACCCACAGGAAGGGCTGCTCTTTGGCAGCTATGTAATTCCATGTGGGTATCTCGTACCCCTTTAATGGTCAAGGGATAGTGTAGCCAACCTCGAGCTTAATTGCGAGCATAAATACAGAGCAATCCGTAAACGGAGCCCAATGCTCCATAAACCTATATATATTTGTGGGACGAGCTTGAAAACGCGCGCACGAGCTGGCATAATCCCCTCTGCTGCACGCAAATCGGATCTACGTCCAGGGCCGTGGCGTGAGCACTATCGCCAAAAGAGGAATATCTCTGTGTAGATTACGCACAGGGAGTTGCTTCTGTGCTATAGTTCAGGCTTGTTTGTTAACGCGACATGTTCGTTTGTCGCCCAAGGAGGGTCAGTTATGTCCAAAGTTTGCGAAGTTTGCGGTAAGCACCCCGTTGCCGGTCGCTCCATCAGCCACTCTCACCGCGTCACCAACCGTAAGTTCCGCCCCAACATCCAGCGCGTCTACGTCGTCGTCGATGGTCACCGTCGCAAGATGAACGTTTGCTCCACCTGCCTCAAGTCCGGCAAGGTTGCGCGCTCCTAAATAAGGTCTTACCAACAAGTACCTCGGACTCTCCGGGTCAAAGACCTCGCGTTCACATAGAACTTACCAAAGGCGCCCCCCTACGGAGGGCGCCTTTTTGCACTCATTGGGGACAGGCTTACATGAGCGAAAACACCCGTGTAAGCCTGTCCCCAATGAGCGGGGCGATGCACTGGTAGATAGTTTAGTTAAAACGCTTCAGTATATTGAAGCGTTTTAGTGTGCCTTTTACAGGAATCTGACCGTTCGCCGATTAATTTCTTGCTATCATGCAAGACGTAGGGTAAATCTCCGATCGCAAGGAGACACAAATGGTGAAAAAGTCACCGGAAAACACTACTCCCGCAATTGTGGACAACGTAGAGGCGCTTGAGGCTAAGCTCGCTCAGATGCGAGAGGCCCAGGCGCTTTTTGCTACGTACACGCAGGAGCAGGTCGACAAGATCTTCTATGAGGCCGCCATGGCCGCCAACAAGGCTCGTATCCCGTTGGCGAAGATGGCCATCGAGGAGACCGGCCGCGGCGTTCTTGAGGACAAGGTCATCAAGAACCACTACGCCGCAGAGTACATCTATAACGCTTACAAGAACACCAAGACCTGTGGTGTCCTGGAGCGCGACGAGGCTTACGGCATCACCAAGATCGCCGAGCCTATCGGCATCGTGGGCGCCGTCATCCCGACGACCAACCCCACCTCCACCGCGATCTTCAAGACGCTGATCTGCCTGAAGACCCGCAACGCCATCATCATCTCCCCGCACCCGGCTGCCGCCAAGTGCACCATCGCCGCCGCCAAGCTCGTGCTTGACGCCGCCGTCAAGGCCGGCGCCCCCGAGGGCATCATCGGCTGGGTCGATGTCCCCTCCATCGAGCTGACCAACATGGTCATGCGCGACGTCGACATCATCCTCGCCACCGGTGGCCCGGGCATGGTCAAGGCCGCTTACTCCTCGGGCAAGCCCGCCCTGGGCGTTGGCGCCGGTAACACCCCGGTCGTCATCGACGACACCGCCGACGTGCTGCTCGCCGTCAACTCCATCATCCACTCCAAGACCTTCGACAACGGCATGATCTGCGCTTCCGAGCAGTCCGTGACTGTCATCGACAGCATCTATGACCAGGTTAAGGCCGAGTTCCAGAAGCGCGGCTGCTACTTCGTCAAGCAGGGTGCCGAGATGGAGGCCCTGCGTGCCGCCATGTTCAAGAACGGCGCTCTCGATCACCGCATCCCCGGCATGGCCGCTGCCAAGATCGCCGAGCTCGCCGGCATCGAGGTTCCCGCCAAGACCAAGATCCTGATCGCCGAGGTCACCTCAACCGACCCCGCCAAGGAGGAGTTCTCCCACGAGAAGCTCTCCCCGGTCTTGGCCATGTACCACGCCAAGGACTTCCAGGAGGCCGTCGACAAGGCCGAGCACCTGGTGCTCGCCGGTGGCCCGGGCCACACCGCCTCTCTGTACGTGCACCCCGCCCAGGCCGAGAAGATCAGCCTGTTCGAGCACGTCATGAAGGCCTGCCGCATCGTCATCAACACCCCGTCCTCGCACGGTGGCATCGGTGACCTGTACAACTTTGGCATGAAGCCGTCTCTGACCCTGGGCTGCGGCTCCTGGGGCGGCAACTCCGTCTCCGAGAACGTTGGGGTGAAGCACTTGATCAACGTTAAGACTGTGGCCGAGCGCCGTGAGAACATGCTGTGGTTCCGCGCTCCCGAGAAGGTCTACTTCAAGAAGGGTTCCACGCCCGTCGCCCTCGACGAGCTGGGCAACGTCATGGGCAAGAAGCGCGCCTTCATCGTTACCGACCAGTTCCTCTTCAAGAATGGCAACACCCGCGCCATCGAGGCCAAGCTCGACGAGATGGGCATCGCCCACGACTGCTTCTACGACGTCGAGCCCGATCCGTCGCTGCAGTGCGCACGTCGCGGCGCCAAGCAGATGGCTCTCTTTGAGCCGGACGTCATTATCGCCGTCGGCGGTGGCTCCGCTATGGACGCCGGCAAGATCATGTGGATGATGTACGAGCACCCCGAGTGCAAGTTTGAGGACATGGCCATGGACTTCATGGACATCCGCAAGCGTATCTTCACCTTCCCCGAGATGGGCAAGAAGGCCTACTTCGTCGCCGTCCCGACCTCCTCGGGTACCGGCTCCGAGTGCACGCCGTTCGCCATCATCACCGACAAGGAGACCGGCATCAAGTGGCCGCTCGCCGACTACGCGCTGCTCCCCAACATGGCTATCGTCGACGCCGACAACTGCATGACCGCCCCGCGCGGCCTGACCGCTGCCTCCGGCATCGACGTCATGACCCACGCCATCGAGTCCTACGTCTCCATCATGGCTTCCGACTACACCAAGGGCCTCTCCGAGCGCGCTGCCAAGCTCGTCTTCGAGAACCTGCCCTCCAGCTTCACGAACGGCGCCAAGGACCCGCACGCCCGCGAGGAGATGCACAACGCCTCCTGCATGGCCGGTATGGCCTTCGCCAACGCCTTCCTGGGCCTCAACCACTCCATGGCCCACAAGCTCGGCGCTTTCCATCACCTGCCCCACGGCCTCGCAAACGCTGTCATCCTGACCCGCGTTATGCGCTACAACGCCGCCGAGGCTCCCGTCAAGATGGGTACCTTCTCCCAGTATCCTTACCCCAACGCGCTGCACAACTACGCCGAGATGGCCAAGTACTGCGGCATCGAGGGCAAGGACGACAAGGAGGTCTTCGAGAACTTCATCACGAAGCTCGAAGAGCTCAAGGACTTCATCGGCGTCAAGAAGACCATCGCCGACTACGGTGTTGACGAGCAGTACTTCCTCGACACCCTCGACGAAATGACCGAGCAGGCTTTCAACGACCAGTGCACCGGCGCCAACCCGCGCTACCCGCTCATGAGCGAGATCAAGGAGCTCTACCTGGACGCCTACTACGGCCGCGAGCCCCAGGATTACGCCGTCTGCTAGTTTTAGCACGGTTTTTAACGGCGGGGGTGCACGGGTGCTTCACACACCCCCGCCGTCGCTTCTATCGCATCGTTGAAAGGATGCAACCATGCTGCTACCCGATTCCAAGACCGAGCTCGTCCGCCGTGGCAACAAGGTCGTTTACGACCTGGGCGACAAGATTGTCAAGGTCTTTAACGAGACCAAGCCTGTCTCCGACGTGTTCAACGAGGCTTTGAATCTTGCCCGCATCAATGAGTGCGGCATCCGCAGCCCCAAGGCGCTCGAGGTTTCCCAGCTCGAGAACGCCAACGGCTGGGCGCTCGTGACCGAGAAGGTTCCGGGCACCACCCTTGCCGAGAAGATGACTGCCGAGCCCCAGCGCTTTGGTGAGTACCTCGAGATGTTCGTCGACCTCCAGATCGAGATCCACGGCTACACCTCCCCGCTGCTCAACCGTCAGCGCGACAAGTACGCCCGCATGATCGACAGCCTTGATCAGCTCAATGCCACCACGCGCTACAACCTTCAGGAGCGTCTGGACGGCATGACCAAGGAGTTCAAGGTCTGCCACGGCGACTTCAACCCCTCCAACGTCATCGTCGGCGACGACGGCCAGCTCTATGTGTGCGACTGGGCACACGCCACCCAGGGCTCCCCTGCTGCCGACGTTGCCACCACCTACCTGCTCTTTGCCCTCAACAGCAAGGACCAGGCCGAGGCCTACCTGGAGCTCTACTGCGACCGTGCCGACATGCCCATGCAGGTCGTGCGTCAGTGGACGAGCATCGTCGCCGCTTCCGAGCTCGCTCGTAAGCGCAACGTGAACGATGAGTTCCTTAAGAACTGGATCGACGTCGTCGATTATCAGTAATATCTGAGCGATTTATTTCGCATCGGAGGCACAAGAAAACCCCGCAGCTCATATGGGCTGTGGGGTTTTCCTTTTAGCGATTGAGCACGCAGGCAAGGTAAAATGACGGCCCCGCATCTCCCCTATCTGGAGAAATGCGGGGCCGTCCCGTATATCGAACTACAAGCGAAATCGTCGATTAACGGCGAGCCGCCTTAACAAGCTCGGCAACCTTGGCGACGACCTCGTCGATCGCCACGTCCTCGCGCTCGCCCGTGGAACGGTCCTTGAGCTCAACGGTGCCATTCTTAAGGCCGCGCTTGCCCAAAACCACCTGATACGGGAAGCCCATGAGGTCGTTATCGGCAAACTTAAAGCCCGGACGCTCATCGCGATCGTCGACGACGACCTCGATACCCTCGGCACACAGGCCATCAACGATCTGCTCGCAGACGGTAGCGCACTCTTCCTTCTTGGGATCGAGCGGAATCACCGCGACCTCGTACGGGGCAACGGAGACCGGCCAGACGATGCCGTGCTCGTCGTTGTGCTGCTCCACGACGGCAGCAAGCGAGCGGGACACACCAACGCCGTAGCAACCCATGATAAGCGGCTTCTCCTTGCCGTCCTCATCCATAAAGGTGGCACCCATGGCCTCGGAATACTTGGTGCCCAGCTGGAAGACCTGGGAGACCTCGATACCGCGAGCAGCGGAGAGGGGCTTGCCGCAGTGTGGGCAAGGATCGCCGGCCACGACGGTGACCAGGTCGGCCCACTCGTCGACGGTAAAGTCACGCTCGGGGCAGGCACCGGTAAAGTGATAGTCGACGGCGTTGGCGCCGCAGGCCCACTGCTTGGACTCACGCAGGCTCTCGTCGCACACCAGGCGGATGCCCTCGGGCAAGTTAACCGGTCCGATAAAGCCCTTATGCAGACCGTAGGTCTGGAGCTCCTCGTCGGTCATCATGCGATAGCCCTTGCCAAAGACATGCTCGGCCTTGCAATCGTTGAGCTCGTGGTCGCCCGGGACAATGGCCACGACCGGCTTGCCCTCGGCGTCGATGAGCGCCAGCGACTTTCGCGTGCCGTTCTCGGGGAACCCAAAGAACTTAGCAACAGCCTCGATGGTGCCCATGCCCGGAGTCTCGACCTTGGTAAGCGTACTGTCGCCAGGACCCTCGGTCACGATGACCTTGGTGCTTGCAGCCTCATCGTCGGCGGCGAAGCCGCAATCATCGCAGTAGACGAGCGAAGCCTCGCCGGCGTCGGCCAAAGCCATGTACTCGACGGAGGTATCGCCACCGATCTCGCCGGAGTCGGCGACAACGGGCAGGGCCTTGATGTAGCAGCGCTCACAGATGTTGGCGTAGGCCTGCTTCATCTTGTCGTACTCCTCCTGCAGACTCTCCTGCGTGGCAGAGAAGCTGTAGGCGTCCTTCATGATGAACTCACGGCCGCGCATCAGGCCAAAGCGGGGACGGAACTCGTCGCGGAACTTATCCTGGATGTGGTACAGGTTGACGGGCAGCTGTTTGTAGGAGCGCAGCTCGTTGCGCACCAGGGCCGTGACGGTCTCCTCGTGCGTGGGGCCCAGGACGAACTCGCGACCATGACGGTCGTCAAAGCGCACAAGCTCCTTGCCATAGGCATCGATACGGCCGGACTCACGCCACAGCTCGGCATCGACCATGATAGGCATCATAAGCTCCTGGGCGCCGGCAGCATCCATCTCGTCGCGCACGATGTTCTCGATCTTGCGGATCGAGCGCCATGCGAGCGGCAGATAAGAATACAGACCGGCGGCCTCCTTGCGGATCATGCCGGCACGGAGCAGCAGGCGGTGGCTGGCGAGCTCAGCGTCCGCCGGATCCTCTTTAAGCGTCGGCGCATAGAGCTTAGACATATACATTGCTCGAGTCATTTATTTCTCCTCAATAAGTTTGTCGACCTCTGCCATAAGCGCGTCGACAATTTGGTCCTCAGCTACTTTACCAATGATCTGGCCATGCGAAAAGAGCAAGGCCTGACCACGTCCGCAAGCAACGCCCAGATCGGCATCAGAAGCCTCGCCGGGGCCATTAACGGCACATCCCATCACAGCGATCGAAAGCGGCGCGGAGTAGTTCTTAAGCCGCTCGGTAACCTCCTCGGCAATGGGAATGAGGTCAACCTGGCAGCGGGCGCATGTGGGGCACGAGACAATCTCGGGACCACGGCGACGCAGGCCCAACGACTGCAGAATACCCCAGGCAACCGGCGGCTCCTCAACCGGATCGGCTGTGAGCGACACACGCATGGTGTCGCCAATGCCTTCGGAAAGCAAGATACCCAAGCCTACAGAGCTCTTGATGGTGCCCTGGAGCTTGGTCCCCGCCTCCGTCACGCCCAGGTGAAGCGGAACGTGGGGAATCTCACGCGACAGGGCTCGATAGGTATCGAGCGTCGTTTGCACGCTATGGGCCTTGGCCGAAAGCACAATGTTCGTAAAGCCGCGGTCCTCAAAGTGCTTGACGAAGCGCTCGCTCGACATCACGAGCTTTTCGGGCTGCGTGAGGTCGTCGCGCTCGGCGATATCCTGCTCAAGCGAACCAGCGTTGACACCGATGCGAATCGCGCACCCAGCGGCGCCCGCGGCATCGATCACGGCATCGACCTTGGCCCAATCGCCAATGTTGCCGGGATTGATGCGGAGCTTGGCAGCACCGGCCTCCACAGCGCCAATGGCCAGCTTGTGGTTAAAGTGAATATCGGCGACGATCGGCACCGGAGACTCGGCACAGATGGTGCGGAAACCCTCAAGCGCGGCCTCAGTGGGCACGCTCACACGCACGATATCGCAGCCAGCCTGCGCCAACGCGCACACTTGCGCAAGCGTTGCCTGGGCATCAGCGGTATCGGTGCAGGTCATGGATTGGACCACCACCGGCGCGCCGCCACCGATCTGCACACCGCCCACATGCACGGGGCGCGTCAACTCGCGAGGCAAAGGATGGGATAAAGACAATCCAAACACTCCCCTACAGAATAAATCGAAGGATGTCGGAACGAAGCATATAGACAAACAGCAGCGCAAAGAGCGCGATGCCCACATAGCTCACAATCGTCTGGACCTTGAGCGGAAGCTCGCGGCCCACAATCTTTTGAATGATCTCGATGACCAGCTTACCGCCATCGAGTGGTGGGATGGGCAGCAGGTTCATAAAGCCAAGCGAGAACGAAATGAGGGCGGCAAACGAAAGGAATGTGGCAGGGCCGGCAGCAGCAGCCTGTGAGGACATAACGCTAATTCCCACGATCGAGGAGGACTGATCGAGGATCTCCATCGTATGCTGCGGCTGGAGTAGGCGCATCACGCCCTCCGCTGTCTGCACGACATAGGAGAACGACAGGCGAGCCGACGTGATGGGGTCTAAACGGACCACCTGCGTAGAGGCATACACACCTAGGCGCTCGTCCTCTTTGAGCGCAACCGTGGTCGAATGCTGCTTGCCGTCACGCTCGTACTCGATGTCGATATCGTCCTTACCGGCAGCCTTGCCGATGGCATCGTAAACATCCATCCAGGTAGAGCACGATACTCCGTCAACCGAAAGAATCGCGTCGCCGCCCTCGATACCCGCCTTGGCGGCAATAGACCCCTCGTCAACCTGACCGATCACGTTGGTATCCATCGGCACGGTGACACCCGCAATGGAATAGATACTCATAAGGAGCAAAAAGCCTGTCAAGATATTGACAATAATGCCCGCGAGCAGCATAAAGGCGCGCTTGAGAAAACCCTGGCCAAGATAGGTGTGCGAACGCTCTTGTGCAAGGAACTCGGCCTCGCCGCACGGCAGCTCCCACACATCGCCCTCGGAAGTTGAATGTTCGCGATCGAAACGGCGGCCATCAAAGGTGGTGTAACCCGCCGCATCTCGCGGCAGCGTCTGATACTTGGTGGGATAGTAGCTCGGCGAGGGCTTCTCCCCTTCCTCATACCAAGGCGCGATAGAGCCCCAACCCAAGAGCAAGGCACATGCCTCGAGCACAACTTCCTCGGATAGCTCGAGCTCGGCGGCAAGGTCGGCCACGGTCACGCGACCATGACGATAGATAGCCGCGAGCACGCGGTCGGCACACGAGACGTCGGTCGGATCCATACCGCAGATGGCAGCGTAGCCACCCAGCAGCAGCGGGGTCACGCCAAACTTGGTTCCAATGCGACGCGACGTGTAATGGATGTCAAAGCGGCAAGGCAGGCCCAAAAAGAACTCGGTCACACGGACGCCGCAGGCACGCGCCGCCAAAAAGTGGCCGCCCTCGTGCAAAAACACGAGGACGGAAAGCATCAGCAGGCCCCAAAAGACCGATGAGAGAACGCTCAGAACAGTATCCATAAAACGAAAAAGCAATCCTTATGGGTTAGGAACGGGTTGCGGCGAGCACCTGCGCAGCCTTTTCACGCGCCCATGCATCGATGTCGTGAAGCTGCTCAAACGAATCGACCGCCTGCATATCGTGGGAATCCATGCAGGATTCCACAATGCGATCGATATCGGTAAAGCTGCAGCCATCGTGCAGGAAGGCATCGACGGCGACCTCGTTGGCGGCATTGAGCACGCACGGCATGGTGCCACCCGTCTTGCCGGCACGTTCGGCCAGTGCCAGACAGCGGAAGGTATCCATGTCGGCAGCATCAAACGTGAGCTGCCCCAGCTCGCGGAAATCGATACGAGGCGCCGGGGTATCCCAACGCTCGGGATACGAGAACGCGAACTGGATGGGAATACGCATGTCGGAAGCACCGAGATGCGCCATCACGGAGCCGTCGGCAAACTCGACCATAGAGTGAATCTTGGACTGACGCTGCACGACCACGTTAATGAAATCGAGGTCGCAGTTAAACAGATGCATGGCCTCAATGCGCTCCAGGCCCTTGTTCATGAGGGTGGCGGAGTCGATGGTGATCTTGGCGCCCATGGCCCACGTGGGATGTGCGAGGGCATCGGCACGCGTCACGCGATTGAGCTCGTCGCGCGTGCGGCCAAAGAACGGACCGCCCGAGCAGGTGAGCCAAATACAATGAGCCTCGCGTGGGTTCTCCCCCAGATAGCACTGGTAGATGGCGGAGTGCTCAGAGTCGACTGGAATAAGCTGGCCCGGTTGCGCCAACGGCATAAGCAAGTCGCCGCCGACGACGAGGGACTCCTTGTTGGCAAGGGCAAGACGCTTATTCGAGGTCAAGGCCGCATGGCTCGCCTCGAGACCGGCGGCGCCCACAATAGCAACGAGCACGCAGTCGACATCGTCGCGACGCGCGAGCTCGCAAACCGCCTGCGCGCCAACGCCGAGCTTCGTTCCCTCGGGCAACTCCTGCAGCACGGCGTCATCGCCATGAGCGACATCGGCCACGGCAACCGCCGGAACCGAGAACTCGCGGGCAGCGGCAACGAGCTCGGAGGTACTGGAGTTAACGGACAGCGCCGTCACCTGCAGGCGATCGGCATGCTGGCGGCACACATCGAGCGCCTGGGTACCGATAGAGCCCGTACAACCCAGGATGGCAACACGGAGACGTCCATCGGGTCCATACGTCGTCTGGAAGGACATTACAGCACGCCTCCGATCATCAAAAGCAGCTGCGCGGTAATGCAGCCAAAGATAAGCGAATCGCTACGATCGAGCATGCCGCCATGGCCCGGGATAAGGTTGCCGGAATCCTTGACGCCCACACCGCGCTTGATGCGCGACTCGATGAGGTCGCCGATAACGCCCAGGACGGACACGACCACGCCGCACAGCAGCGCATAGGGCAGGCTGAGCTTGTAGAAGTGCGTCGCCCACAGGATGAACCAAATCAAAACCGAGCCAAGAATGCCGCCAACAAACCCCTCCCAGCTCTTTTTGGGAGAGATCTTGGGGACCATCTTGTGTTTACCGATACGGCTGCCCACGATGTAGGCAAACGAATCGGAGACCCAAAGGGACGCACAAACGCCCACCGAAAGCAGGGCGCCGGCAAAACCGGGCACGGCATCGCGCAGCAGCACGATAGCCGACAGCATAAAGCCAGTGTAGATGGGACCCATGAGCGTCACGGCCACATCAGAGATGCGGGTACGCGGCGACCAGACATACCAAATGCCCACAGCGAGCATCAGGGCAAAAAGCAGGGCATTCAGCAACATCGAATCGCCCAACGCCGACAGCGGAAAGAGTACGGCGGCAGCGATACCCATGCGCTCGTTAGCCATCTTGCCATCGAGCCTCGTCATACGGAAAAACTCATAGCAGCACAGACCGCTCATGACAGAAACAAAGATGGCCGTGGGCACAATACCCAAAACCAAGCACAAGATAAAGACAACGGCGTAGACGATACCGGCGGCGGCACGGGTAATAAAGCCCGCCAGCCACGAACCGGTGCCGCTCTTCGCTGCAGGCGCTCCCGAAGTGGCAGCTTTGCGCGCAGGCGTCTTGGGAGAAGATGCCTTGGGACGATCGGACACGATTAAGCCTCCTCGGTCTTGCTCAGTCCACCAAACCTACGGTCACGGCCCTGATAGGCCAAAATGGCGTCGACAAGGCCCCAACGATCAAAATCGGGCCAATAGGTATCGGTGACGTAGAACTCGGAATAAGCCACCTGCCACAGCAGATAGTTCGAAAGGCGCAGCTCACCAGAGGTGCGAATCACAAGCTCAGGATCGGGAAGACCGGCAGTATAGAGGTGAGAAGCCACCATGTCGTCATCAATTGCGGCAGGGTCGATCTTACCGGCGGCAACGTCGAGTGCGATCTGACGGACAGCGCGAGTAATCTCGGCACGCGCGCCGTAGTTGACGGCAAGCGCCAGCGTCATACCGGTGTGATCGGCGCACTCAGCAAGACCGCGTTCAAAAACGTCGCGGGTCTTCTTGGGCAGCGCGGAAATATCACCCAAAAAGACAACGCGCACGTTTTCGCGCTTCAGAAGCGGCAACTCGTCGATGAACGTCTTGGCAAACAGGTGCATCAAGACGTTGACCTCATGCTGCGGGCGGTTCCAGTTTTCGGTAGAAAACGCATAGGCCGAAAGCACGTCGACGCCCAGGCGCACGCAGGCGGTAATGATCTCGCGCAGCGAGACGATACCCGCCTTGTGGCCCTCAGTGCGTGCAAGACCGCGCGACGTGGCCCAACGACCGTTGCCGTCCATGATGCATGAGATATGGTGCGGAATGTTATTGAGGTCAAGGTCTGAAAAACCGACGCCCGCAGGGGCGTCGGCAAAGTACTCGACCAGTTTATGCTCGTCGTATTGCACCTTAGATCTCCATGACCTCGGCTTCTTTTTCCTTCAGAAGCTCCTCGACCTTGGCGACATACTCATCAGTGTGCTTCTGGACCTTGGCCTGCTCGCGACGGACATCGTCCTCGGTGAGCTCCTCATCGCGCTCGAGCTTGTTGTTGAAGTCGCGACGGATGTTACGGATAGACACCTTGGCCTGCTCGGCGTACTCGCGGCACTCCTTGACGAGCTCGCGACGGCGCTCCTCGGTGGGAGCCGGGAACGGCAGACGAACGACGGTGCCATCGGAGTTGGGGGTAATACCCAGATCGGAAGCGCCGATGGCCTTGACGATAGCGTTGATAAGTGCCTTGTCCCACGGCTCGATGAGCAGCATGTGGGCCTCGGGGGTCT
>CABUZD010000024.1 GCA_902495945.1 uncultured Collinsella sp. | reverse complement strand
GGGGCGGGGGGGCACCCGGCCGTTGTAGGCGTGCCGTTCCTATGCGGACGCGAGGTGCCGGTCTTTCTGCACTACCCGCTCGAGCCAACTCTCCAAGTACAAAAATTCGTCAACGCCATGGCCCAACTTCTCAAATAGCTATCGTGTCGATGATTCTTTAATTCCCGTCCTAGAAAAATCATCTGGTAGAGTTGACCTCACGTGAATTTCAGCACGCTGCGTACTACCTGTGCTTTTGTCATTTGGGGAGTGAACTTGTGAATACTTCTGTCGCCAAGAAAGCCAGCCGGGCGGTGCGGCTGCTCATGATGGTGCTCACGGCAGTTCTCATCTTCTTCTTCATCAATGTTATGCTGCTCGTCTCCGATATCTAGGGCACGGCGCGCGTGGTCAACTACGCCGGTCTGGTGCGCGGTACCACGCAGCGAATCGTTAAGCTCGAGGATGCGGGCCAGCCTCAAGATGACCTGCTCAAAGCCGTGGATTCATACATCAACGGTTTGCGTTACGGAAGTGGCGACCTTAACCTCGTCCGTCTCGACGACGACGAGTATCAGGCAAAGATGACCGAGCTTGCTAATTATTTTGATGAGCTTTGCACCGAGATCATCCGCGTGCGCGAAGTCGGCTATGAGAACACCGACATCATTCCTATGAGCGAGGAGTTCTTTGGCATTTGCGACGATGCTACGCGACTCGCAGAGGACTACTCTCAGGAGAAGGCGTCGGCGCTCAACTATCTCGAGGGCTTGGTGATCATCGACATCATGGGCTTGGTGGCGACCTTTGCGGTTGAACTTGTTCGCGCGGTGCGAACTGCCGCGCTCAATCGCGAACTGCAGAGCAAAGTCTATCTCGACGAAGCCACGGGACTGCCCAACAAGAACAAGTGCGAGGAGGTCTTGGGGCAGGAGCAGCCTGTCTCCGCGGAGGCGCCCGTTGCGATGTGCGTCTTCGACCTTAACAATCTGCATACGGTCAATAACAGCTTTGGTCACGAGAAGGGCGACGAATACATCCGTTCTTTTGCCCAGCAGCTGGGGCTCGTGGCGTCGGAGACCTGCTTTGTGGGTCGCGACGGCGGCGATGAGTTTATCGCGGTGCTGCGGGATACCGATCGAGCTGCCGTGGAGTCCTGTCTCGCTCGGGTTCGTGCGAACGTGAACGAGTATTCCGAGGCTCACCCCGACATGCTCATCAGCTATGCGGTGGGCTACGCGCTTTCCAGCGATTTTGATGAACCGCCTACGATGCGCGAGCTCTTTTCCCAGGCCGACAAAAACATGTACATCGACAAGAACCGCGTTAAGACAGCCGAGGCAGCCGGGCTGCAACGCGAGGAACGGTAAGCTTGTAACAAAGGGTACAGAAAAGCCTCCGCAGCTCGTGTGGCTGCGGAGGCTTTATTCGTTGCGGCGCATTGCGTTTGGGTCGTTGAGATGAGTCGATTTGCCCCGAAAGAGGAGGGCATTGACCTTAGGGTCATGCCCGACGAATGAGCGGCAAATCGGCCATCTCGGCGAGCCGAACTACTCCAGCTCAAACGCTCCGGTATAGAGCTGGTAGTAATACCCGCGCTTGGCGATCAGCTCGTCGTGGTTACCGCGCTCGATGATGCGGCCGTGGTCCAGGCAGATGATCGCGTCGGAGTTGCGCACGGTGGACAGGCGGTGCGCGATGACAAACGTCGTGCGACCTTCCATGAGCTTATCCATGCCCGCTTGCACGATAGCCTCGGTGCGGGTGTCGATGGAGCTCGTGGCCTCGTCCAGAATCATTGCCGGCGGATCGGCGACGGCAGCACGTGCGATCGAAATCAGCTGGCGCTGGCCCTGCGACAGCTGCGCGCCGTTGCCGGTGAGCATCGTGTCGTAGCCGTCGGGCAGGCGGGTGATAAAGTCGTCTGCGCCGACGAGCTTGGCCGCCGCGATGCACTCCTCGTCAGTGGCGTCCAGATTGCCGTAGCGGATGTTATCCATCACGGTACCGGTGAACAGGTTTACGTCCTGCAGCACGACGCCCAGCGAGCGGCGCAGATCGGCCTTGCGAATCTTGTTGACGTTGATGCCGTCGTAGCGAATCTTGCCGTCGGCGATGTCATAGAAGCGGTTGATGAGGTTGGTGATGGTCGTCTTACCGGCACCGGTGGCGCCGACAAACGCGACCTTCTGGCCCGGCTTGGCAAACACGGACACGCCGTGCAGCACCTCGTGGTCGGGCGTGTAGCCAAAGTCGACGTTGTCCATGACCAGGTCGCCGCGCAGCGGTACGTACTCGATCTCGCCGGTTGCGCGGTGCGGATGTTTCCATGCCCACATGCCGGTGTGGTGGTCGGCCTCCTCGAGCTGCCAGGTATCGGGGTTGACCTGCGCGTTGACGAGCGTCACATAGCCTTCGTCGGCTTCGGGCTTCTCGTCGATGAGCTCAAAGATGCGGTCGGCGCCGGCGAGGCCCATGACCACGGCGTTGATCTGCTGCGAGATCTGACCGATCTGTCCGCAGAACTGCTTGGTCATGTTGAGGAACGGCACCACGACGGCGATGGACAGCGCCATGCCCGAGATGCTCAGGTTGGGCACGCCCAGCGCCAGGAAAATGCCGCCGGCAAGGGCCACCAGCACGTAGAGCAGGTTGCCCAGGTTCATAAGGATGGGCATGAGGATGTTGGCGTACATGTTGGCCTTCTGCGAGACCTCGAAGAGCTTTTCGTTGCGCTCGTCAAAATCGGCCTCGGCGGCAGACTCGTGGCAGAATGCCTTGACGACCTTCTGGCCGTTCATGACTTCCTCGATATGGCCCTCGACCACGCCGAGCTCGGTCTGCTGCGCAATAAAGAAACGCGCGGAGTTGGAGCCGAGCAGCTTGGTCATAAAGGTCATAAAGGCGACGCCGGCCACAATGACCAGGCACATCCACACGCTGTAGTACAGCATGATAAAGAACACCGTGACGATGACGATGGTCGTCATGAGCAGGTTGGGCAGCGACTGGCTGATCATCTGGCGCAGCGTGTCGATGTCGTTGGTGTAGTGGCTCATGATGTCGCCGCGCTGGTGCGTGTCGAAGTAGCGAATCGGCAGGTCCTGCATACGGTTGAACATCTTCTCGCGCAGCTTCTCGAGTGAGCCCTGCGTGACGATGGCCATGGCGCGGTTCCAGAACAGCGAGGACAGGATGCCGACGCCGTAGATGCAGGCGAGGGTGGTCACAAGCTGTGCGATCTTGGGCTGTGCGGCTTCCCAATCGCCCGACTGCCACGATTCGCTAATAATTTGCAGGGCGCTCTGAAGGAAGGTCGCGCCGATGGAGTTGATGATGGCGCAGAGCACCACGCCGACGACGACGAGGGGCAAAAGCACGGGGTAGAAGCCAAAGAGCGTCTTGATGAGGCGCGACATGGTGCCGCCCTTGCGGTTGAGCGCGCGCTCGGCGGTCGTTGCCTTACTCATGTGCCTCGCCTCCTTCCTGGGTCTGGGCTTGCGTTGCGGATGCCTCGGTGCCGGCCTCGACGGCCCCTTCGCCCTCGGCAGACATCTTGTTTTGCGAGGTGAAGGTCTCGCGGTAGATCTCGCTCGTCTTGAGCAGCTCATCGTGGTTGCCGATCTGAGCGATACGGCCACCCTCCATGACGATGATGCGATCGGCGTCCTGCACGGAGCTGATGCGCTGGGCGATGATGAGCTTGGTCGTGTTGGGCAGATAGCTTGCCAACCCTGCGCGAATCTTGGCGTCGGTCTTGGTGTCGACGGCGCTGGTGGAGTCGTCCAGGATCAAGATCTTGGGGCGACGCAGCAGGGCACGCGCAATGCACAGGCGCTGCTTCTGACCGCCCGAGACATTGGAGCCGCCCTGCTCGATCCAGGTGTCATAGCCCTTGGGGAAGCCATCGACAAACTCGTCGGCGCAGGCCAGATGTGCCGCCTCGCGGATCTCTTCGTCGGTGGCGTTCGGGTCGCCCCAACGCAGGTTCTCGGCAATCGTGCCGCTAAACAGCACGTTTTTCTGCAATACCATGGCCACTTGGTGGCGCAGAGCGTCCAAGTCGTAGTCGCGCACATCCACGCCGCCCACGCGCACGGTGCCTTCGGTGGCGTCGTACAGGCGGGCGATGAGGTTTACAAGCGTGGACTTGGCCGAGCCGGTGCCGCCGATGATGCCGATGGTCTCGCCGCTCTTAATGTGCAGGTCGATATCGTCGAGCGCCTGGCGCTTCGCATGCGCGGAATACTTAAAGCTCACGTGGTCAAAGTCGATGGAGCCATCGGCGACCTCGAGCACGGGCTCGGCGGGATCGGCGATCGTGGGCTCGGCGGCAAGCACCTCGGTAATGCGGTGCGCCGATTCATCGGCCATGGTCACCATGACAAAGATCATCGACAGCTGCATCAGACTCATCAGAATCTGGAAGCCATAGGTAAAGATGGAGGAGAGCTGGCCCACGTCGAACAAGGTGCCCTGGCTCGTGATGATGAGCTTGGAGCCCAGGTAGATGATGACGACGAACGCGCCGTTGACGCAGATGTTCATCATGGGGTTATTGAAGGCGAGCAGCTTTTCGGCGCGGGTGAAGTCCATCTGGACGTCGCGCGCGGCGGTGGCGAACTTCTCCTTCTCAAAGTCTTCGCGCACGTAGCTCTTGACTACGCGCATGCCGGTGACGTTTTCCTCGACGGACTCGTTGAGCGCGTCGTACTTGCGGAACACGCGGGCAAAGATCGGGCGCACCTTATAGATGATAAAGAACAGGCCAAAGCCCAGCAGCGGAATGATGACCAGGTAGACCATGGCGACGCTGCCGCCCATGGCGTAGCCCATGGCAAAGGCAAAGACCAATACCAGCGGCGCGCGCACGGCGATGCGGATGATCATCATAAAGGCCTGCTGAACGTTGTTGATGTCGGTGGTCAGGCGCGTGACGAGCGAGGAACTCGAGAACTCATCGATGTTGGCAAAGCTGAACGTCTGGATCTTGTAGAACAGGTCGTGACGCAGGTTCTTGGCGAAGCCGCAGCTCGCATGGCTGCAGGTGACGCCGGCGGCGGCACCAAAAGCAAGCGACGTCAGCGCGATGAGCACCAAAAAGCCCGCGGTGGGAAGCATCTCGGCTACGGTGGCGCCGTCTTTGATGGCGTCGATCAGGTTGGCGGTGATAAATGGAATCAGCATCTCGCAGAGTACCTCGCCAAGCACGAGCAATGGCGTGGCAACAGTGACTTTCATATAGTCGCGGATGCTGCCCATGAGGGTTTTAATCATCCAGTTCCTCCCAGGTTACACGGATTTTCTCGAGCATTTCGGCGAGCTGCTCGCGCTCGTCGTGGGTGAGGGCGCTAAAGGCCTGCTCTCTAAAGCGAATGCGGGCTGCCTGGTCGATGCGGGCGTTTTCCCGGCCGGTTTCGGTCAAGCGAATGGTGAGCTGCCGTCGATCCTTGGGGTTACGGCTGCGCTCGATGAGGCCGTTGAGCTCGAGCTTGGACAGGATCTCGGAAAGCGACCCCGGCTTGAGGTCAAAGTGCATGCCGGGTTCCTGCTGCGACATCTCGCCGCCGGGTTGCTTGGCCAGCAGGCAGATGATGGGCGCCTTGCCGGACACGCCTCCGCCATGAAAATGCATGTAATGGCCGCAAAAGCCCAGGCCATTGAGGATGCGCTTGGCAAGCTTGTCTTCTGAGCTAACCGCTTCGGGTGCATCCGCCGGCTGTGACGGGTCGCCGCCGGGCTCGTGCGAACAAAGGTTAAGAGGTTCATCGCACATGAGATTAGTGTTGCTCCTTTCTTTAGTTAGGTAGTGGAATTGTTTTGTGCCTAACCAATCTAGGAGCATGAGAAATGAATGTCAAGGTACCAAACTAGTGGTTACGCGGTTTTACCAAACCGCGTAACGGCTCGACGCTGCAAGCGTTCCTAAGCGGCAATCTGACGTTTAATCGTCGGGCATGGCCACAAGGCCTATGCCCCCCATTTCCGAAACCTTTTCGCAACAATGCGCTCTTCGCGACCGTAGCGCCCGCTCACAACGTTCCCTGCGCTACACTTAATCGCACTGTGGCGCTGCTGCGCCGTGCCCGAACCAAGGGAGACCCTCATGAAGAACACTCAGCTGCTGCTGATCAACGATATGTGCGGCTACGGCAAGGTCGCGCTTTCCGCCATGCTGCCGGTGCTGTCGCACATGGGCTATCGCATCCACAACCTGCCAACGGCGCTCGTGTCCGATACGCTCAACTATCCCAAGTTCTACATCCACGACACCACCGAGTACGTGCGCCAGAGCCTCGCCATCTGGGAGGAGCTCGGCTTTGAGTTCGACGCCATCTCTACCGGCTTTATCGTGACCGAGGAAGAGACGCGCATCATTTCGGACTTCTGCCACCGTCGCGCGCAAAAGGGTACCAAGGTGTTCGTCGACCCCATCATGGGCGACAACGGCAAGCTCTACGCCGGCGTGCCCGAGTCCACGATCGGTCTCATGCGCAGCCTGCTCGAGTGCGCCGACTATGCGGTGCCAAACTACACCGAGGCGTGCCTGCTCACCGATACGCCCATTGCCGAGCAAATCACGCCCGATGAGGGCCGCACTCTTGTGGATGCCGTGCGTGCCCTGGGCGCCAAGTCGGTGGTCATTACGAGCGCTGTGGTCGACGGTGCGAATGTCGTCATCGGTTACGACCATGTGGCGGGGGAGTACTTCACGATTCCCTTCGACCTGATCCCGGTCTATTTCCCGGGCACGGGCGACACGTTCTCGGCGGTGCTCGTCGGCCGCGTTATGGCAGGTTGGAGTCTGCAGCGCGCGACGTCCGATGCCATGCGCGTGGTGGCTGAGCTTATCGAGCGCAATGCCGACCAAGAGGATAAGTCGGCTGGCCTTCCCATCGAGGCCTGCCTGGACGTGATTGACCATGAGTAATGCTGGCGAGGGCGGCGCCAAGCCTGCGGGCGGGGGCAAGCCGCTCGGCGCGCCGCGTGGCAAGCGTCCGCGTATCCGCGTGAGCTGCGTGGACCAGCTGGGTGCGTGCCGCTGCCACCATGGTCACAAACCGGGCGACGTCTTCGACTTTGACCGCGACCGCGGCAAGATGTGTGCCATGGCCTGCCATGTGGGCTTTCCCTATATCGATATCCTGCGCTATGGCGGAACCGTGCCTGGCAACGAGCCTGGTACGGCAAAGTTCTGCTGCCCCGAGGTCGATACGCTGAACGTCTGGCTTGCCGAGATCGTTGACGAGTAGTCGAGCGCAATGTGGCAAAGGGACAGCCCCTTTGTCACATTCGCCGGGGCTGCCCCTTCTTTTTGCTTATAATCCTAAATCTCTGCATTTCATCCGATTTTAGGTTCTAAAAATCCTACATTTCATCGATAATTAAGCGCATAAAACTTTGCATTTCATTTGATGACACTGAGGGGAGAGCCTATGCTGCGCAGGAAAATAGCGGCAGAGCTGGAGCGTTGGCTGAAGTCTGCCGAGCAAAAGGCCTTATTCATCACGGGTTCTCGCCAGATCGGCAAAAGCTATTCGATTCGCGCATTTGGCAAAGCCAGCCATGCAACCTACATCGAGCTTAACCTCATGGAAAATCGCCAGGCAAAAGATGCTCTTCTCGAGGCGCGGGATGCCGATGATTTCATCAGCAGGGTGACGCTTCTTTCGGGAAAGTCGATTGCACCAGGCAAAACGCTCGTGTTTATCGATGAGGTCCAAGAGGCCCCCGACATCATGACGATGGCAAAGTTCCTTGTTGAGGACGGGAGGTGCCGCTGGGCGTTTTCGGGGTCAATGCTCGGGACCCAGTTCAAGGGCGTCAGGTCCTATCCCGTGGGGTATGTCCACGAGCTTAGGATGTTCCCGCTCGATTTTGAGGAGTTTTGCTGGGCAACCGGGGTGAGCGAGGGGGCTCGCCAAACGATACGTGACGCGTGTATCAGCGAGAGGCCCATTCCTGATTACATTCATGACGCGATGATGGCAAACTTCAGGACCTATACCGTTGTCGGCGGAATGCCGGAGGTCGTGCAGCGTTTCCTTGACACGCAGGGCGACCTTGCCTCTGTTCGTCAGCTACAGTCAGAGCTCAACGAACAGTACCGGCGGGATATCTCCAAGTATGCAAGCGGGCGAGCCCTGCAGGTGCAGAGCATCTACGATCAGCTCCCTATTATGCTCGAGGGCGAACACAAGCGTTTCGTGCTCAATTCCATTGACCCCAAGGCGCATTATGAGAAGTACCAGCGAGATTTTGTCTGGCTTGTCGATGCCGGCGTTGCTCTCAAAGCCGATATCGTAACCGAGCCAAAGTCGCCCCTGCTCAAGACGGCACGGCCATCGCAGTTCAAGCTATACCAATCGGATACGGGCATGTTGATGGCGCGCTACCCCGTTGGAGTCGCCCAAGCGGCGTATCTTGATAGCAAGGAGCCCAATCTGGGCGGCATTTACGAAAACGTGGTGGCCCAGCAGCTGACTGCCCAAAATCGCCAGCTTTACTACTATCAGACAAAAAAGCGCGGTGAAGTGGACTTTGTGGTCGACGGACCGGATGGGACGGCTGTTCCGATCGAGGTTAAATCGGGCTCCTATTACCACGCGCACGCTGCGCTCGGTCATGTGCTTGATACGGCTGAATATGGCGTAAGGCTCGGGATTGTTTTTTCGAGAGGCAACGTTGAGCGCAACGGAGCGGTTCTCTATTTGCCGCTATATGCGACCTGGGCCCTTTCGGATGTTTTGGGCGACTCCTGCGCCGAGGGGATAAAGCTGGAGGTCAAGCCGGTCTAGGGCCAGTCCCGGATGTGACAAAGGGACAGTCCCTTTGTCACATTCATGAGTGTGGATTTTCTCCCACCGAGATAACGAGCGTGGATTTTCTCCCGTTTAGAGCGCACTCGAACGCTCAAAGTGGGAGAAAATCCACGCTCGTTTTATGCCGATGGCGTGGCCCGTGTGCCCGCGCCGCCCGAGCGCCTACAGCTGCTCGAGCATGGCGGTGCAACCGGCGAGTACATCGCGGTAGGTGGCGTCGAAATTGCCGGTGTACCAGGGGTCGGCCACGTCGCCGGGGCGATCGGTCCAATCGAGCAGGCGCGAGATCTTGCCATCGGGGTCCTTCCCAAAAATTCGGTACAGGGCGCGGGCGTTCTCGTCGTCCATATAGACAATGTGGTCCCAGTCGCCATACTCCGCGCGACGTACCTGACGTGCGCGATGTGCGACGACGGGAATCCCGACCTCGCGTAGCTTGGCAACGGTACTGTGGTGTGGCGGGTTGCCGATCTCCTCGGTCGAGGTCGCCGCGGAATCGATGGCAAACTCCGCCTCGCGCCCAGCGCGGCGCACGAGCTCGGTAAACACCGACTCGGCCATCGTCGAGCGGCAGATGTTTCCATAGCAGATAAACAGTACACGTTGCATATGCGGTTTCCTTTCGATCGCCATCATCGAGCTCGAGTATCGCATCTACGCCTGCGCCATCGCCCTCTTGCGTTCCCAGCGAGCCAACTTAATCGTCACCAGCGTAAGCACCCAGGCCACAAGCGAGAACGCGGCACCCACTGCGCCTACATATGCAATGCCAACGCTGCTTACCACGGCGCCGCCCACTGCGGTGCCAAACGAGATGCCGACGTTAAACGCCATGGGCTCAACCGAACTTGCGAGTACCATCGACTTGGGATGGCGGCTGCGTGCCACGTCCATAAAGTGCGTGATGCACGACACCGAGAACAGGTACATGAGCAGCGCCAGGCTAAAGACAAAGACCAGCGCGAGCGGCATGGTGCCGCCCACAGCAAACAGTCCGAGTAACGCTGCAGCCTGCAGCACAAACGTCACGAGTAGCGCCTTCATGCCAAAGCGAGCATCGATCCATCCGCCCAGGATGTTCGAGATCAGGCAGAACACGCCGTAGGCCATGAGCGTGGTACTGGCTTCGACCGTGCCCATGCCCAGCACCTGCTCAAGATAAGGCGTCACGTAGCCGTAGAACACATAGACCGAGCCCACGCCAAACAAAAAGATGAGCATGCCGGTGATGATGCTCGGTTCGCGCAGCAGCCCCGCCTGCTCGCGAAAGGTGGCAGGTTCGTCGGTTTGCCCAGCGCGCGGCATAAACATCACGAGTGCTCCGCAGATCAGAACGGCAAAGGCCAGCGTGCCGTACATGGCCACGTGCCAATCGAGTGTGTCGGCCACAAACTTGCCGATCGAAGTGACAAAGACCATTGCCACGGAAAACGCACCATATACCACCGAGATGGCAAACGAAGTTTGCTGCGGGGACAGCAGCTCGGGGATGTACGTCACACCCACAGCGAGCAGTGCGCCAGAGACGGAGCCCAGGATGATGCGCGAGATAAACAGCACCTGGAAGTTGGGCGCCAACGCCATGACCAGGTTGCCGAGCACAAAGACGATGCTGTAGCACACGAGCAGCTGGTAGCGGCGAAAACGTCCCGTGCTGAGCGCAAGCACCGGCGTGGCGATGGCGTAGACAAGCGCAAACACGCTGATGAGCTGGCCTGCGGTGGCAAGCGATATGCCGAGCTCCGTCGCCAGGTCGCTCTCGATGCCGATGACCACGAACTCCGAGCAGCCGAGCGAAAAACCTAACAACACGAGCAGCGCCAGGCAAAGATTGGTGCGCGCAGGTGAAAGCGCGGCGGCGGTTGACTTGCTTTTAGGCGTGGTTGCGGCGGTCAAGGCTGTCACTCCAATGTCGCATTAATAAGCGGGATTCAATCCCTGCAACTCTAACAGAATGTGACAAAGAGACAGTCCCTTTGTCGCATTGCGCTGCCGGCCAGTCGCCCAAACCGTCACAACATTCGGCGAAAATCTCGAAATCGAGGAAAAGCGTCGAATGTTGTGACGGTTTTTGTGTCCGGCGCGGGTGAGCTTCGGTGTCGTCTGGGGGTATAAAACTAGCGAGTGTTTATTTGCGAGGCCTAAGGGGCGCCCCGTATGGATATCGATAACTTTGAATGGTGGTATAGCGAGGGTGAGACTCCGGACGAGGGGTGGGACGAGCCCGCGCCGCGTGACGTGTCGAGCGACGAGGACGAGACCGGCAACGACGTCGCCGCCGACTCGGACGCCGCCCTCGACCCTGTCGAGCCCCTGACCTTCGAACAAGCTTGGGCCCAGGCCGAGGCAGACGAGGCCAAGGCCGACGCTACGGCCACGCTCGGCGAGCCAGCCGACATGTCGATCTCGCCGGCAAAGACCCCGCAGCCGCGTCACACCATCGATCCCGACAGCACGGCATCCTTCAGTATTCTCGACGTGCCCTCGCAGGGCGCTCAGGCGCCCGCACCCACACGTCGCCCCAATCTGTCTCGCGAGGAAGATGCAGGACGTCGCTCTCCGCTTGGCCCCATCCTTATCGCCTTCATGGCCGGCGTTATCGCATGCTCGGTAATTGGAAACGTCTGGAGCCATGTCGAGCAGCAGCGAAAAGACGCCGCCAGGGTCGAGATGTCTGTCGAGCAATCGCTCGGCCGCACGCGCTCGGTACATGTGTCGGTCGAGGTCAAGGACGGCGCGACGTGGGACACCGCGCGCGGCGACAGCCAAATGCTCATCCATATCGTGGGGCGCACGCTCAAAGGGCAGACGATTGACGAGTATCAATACGTCAATTCCGCTGGTGACGGCATCGAACTTAAGCCCGGCGACTACGAGCTCACCGTCGATGAACCGCCCGTCGCCACCGACGGCACGCGCTTCCGTGCCTCAAAGCGCATGGTTCCCGTGAGCTTTAACTCGCAGGCGCCCGATACGGTCGACACCACGCCACAGGGCGGGTTTGACCTTTACGTAGATACCCAGTAGGCGCTCGCCGCTCATTCCGCTATGGCTACTCAATAATCGCCTGCCGTCCCGTCCCGCCGCCAAGAGTGGGACAATAGCCCTCGACACTATTGTTTACTTTTGGAGGAAGTAGCATGTCTACCGTCACTACCATCAAGCGCGGCGGCCTCACCGCGGCCATCGATTCCATGGGCGCCCAGCTCACGAGCCTTGCTCTCAACGGCAACGAGTATCTGTGGCAGGGCGACCCCGCCTTTTGGGGCAAGCATGCGCCCATCCTGTTCCCCATTGTGGGTTCGCTGCGCAACAACACGGCAACGTCTGCGGCCGGCACCTGCGAGATGCCGCGCCACGGACTCGCGCGCATCGTCGAGCACAAGCTGGTCGAGGTTTCGGAGGACGGCTCCTCGGTAACGTACGAGATCACCGACACGTCCGAGTCGCTCAAGGCCTTTCCGTTCCACTTTAAGCTCAACATGACCTATGCCCTGACCGGCGACGCCATCCTCACGCAGACCTTTGCCGTCACCAATACCGGCGACGTGGACCTGCCGTTCTCGGTGGGCGGCCACCCTGCGTTTAACGTACCGGCTCCCGGTGCCGAGGACGAGGCATTCGAGGATTACGAGCTGGCGTTTACCGAGGCTTGGACTAACGAGGCTCCCATCATCACGCCCGACGGTCTTATGACGTTCGAGGGCAGCTACAAGGCTCCCGATAACTCGGACGTGCTGCCCATCACGCACCGCAGCTTCGATAACGACGCCATCATGTTCACCGATACCCCGGGCTCCACGCTCACGCTGCGCGGCCGCAAGTCGGGTCACGGCGTCAAGATCGACTTTGAGGGCTTTAAGTACATTGGCGTGTGGTCTGCCGCCAACGACGCTCCGTTTGTGGCACTCGAGCCCTGGACCGGTCACACCACCATGGACACCGAGGACGATGTCTTTGAGCACAAGGTCAACACCATCACCCTGGCCCCGGGCGAGACGGACAAGCGCAGTTTTAGCGTTACCTTGCTCTAGAGGTTCCGCCGCTCGGTCGATGCTGCGCGTCGTCCAGAGCGACAAGTTGTCATTCAAAAGGCAAGGCATAGACCTTCTGGTCATGCCTTGCCTTTTTCATGCCACTTGTTCGCTCTGGACGTCGCTCGCCGGCATTGCCAAAACATCGGCGTCCCCAATGACTACCGCGTGTCTATTAATTTTTCGAGCTTGTGCTGCGCTGCTAGTTGCTGGCGTATATCCTGTTAAGTCGTCAGCATACGATTCAACAGGGAAGGCAGATTATGCATTCTCCCCATCAACGCGACGCGCATCCACAGCCGGTATGCAGCCGTCGCATCTTTTTGGGTAGCGCTCTCGCTGCGAGCGCTTCCGTCGTCGCCGGCGCGCTTGCCGGCTGTCAGCGCCCGTCAACGCTCAAGGTGGTTCGGCCCACGACGGGCGGCGGTCGCGACGACCTGTCCGATTCCGTGATCGGCAAGGACAAGATCCGCATTGGCATGGAGGCGGCCTACGCCCCGTACAACTGGCAGGTCTCCGAAGCCAGCGAGTACACCATCCCCATCGACAACGTGCAGGGCGCCTATGCCGATGGTTACGACGTGCAGATCGCCAAGATCGTCTGCAAGGCCCTCGGCGGCGAGCCCGTTGCCGTCAAACAGAGCTTCTCGGGTCTTATCGATTCGCTCAACAACGGCCAGATCGACCTCATCATTGCCGGCATGAGCGCCACGCCCGAGCGCGAGGAGTCCGTCGGCTTTTCCGATCCGTACTTCATTGGCTACTTTGGCCTGTTCGTAAAAGAGGGTTCCCCCTACCAAAACGCGACCAAGCTCAGCGACTTTAGCGGCGCTACGGTGCTCGGGCAAAAGGACACCATGCTCGATACCGTCATCGACGAGATCCCGGGCGTTGTCCACAAAAACCCGGTCGACTCGGTCCCCACGGTGTTTTCGAATCTGCTGCAGGGCACCTGCGACGCCGTGACTTACAACACCGAGAATGAGAAGGGCTATATGGCCCAAAATCCCGGTATCGTCCCCATCCAGTTTGCCGAGGGCGAGGGCTTTATGCAGGAGGTCACGGCAAATGTCGGTTGCCGCAAGGGCTCGGACAAGCTGCTTAAGCTCATCGACAAGACACTCAAGGGCATTAGCCAAGAGGAGCGCGACCAAATGTGGGACGCGTGCCTCGACCGTCAGCCGGCATAGGGAGGCAGCATGAAAACCATTAATCGCCTGGCCTCCTTTATCAAGGCCGACCACCGTTATGTATACCTGGGCACGAGTGTTATCGCGGCGCTCGGCCTGGCGTTTAGCCAACGCAACCCCACGCCGCTGAGCTTCTTGGCCCCCACCGGTATCTTCCAAGACTGCCTCTGGGCAATCCTTTGGGCCTGGCTCGTCGTGTCGGCGGCGGCGCTGGTCACCAAGCTCATGCACTGGAACGACTATCGCGAAAAGTCGCCGTTCGCATCCGAGCGCTGCCGTCGTGGCGCACGCCTGGGCAGCTACGTCGTGGTCGCCATCACGGCAGTTTTCTTTATCGACCGCTGCGTCATGTCGTTTATCGACCTGGTGCAGGTGAGCATTGTCTCGGATTCCAACCCCAGCGACTTTTTGTCGAGCCTGGTCTACATGACCTACAAGAGCGGCGACTTCTTCATCCGCGGCATCGAGATCACCATCGCGCTTGCCACCTTCGGCACCGTCATCGCATTCTTCCTGGCGCTGCTCTTCGTGTTCCTACGCATTCAGACGTTCGACCGCGTGGATAACGACCTGGTGCGCTTCGTTAAGAGTATCGGCCGCGGCTTTGCGACCGTCTACTCCACCATCGTGCGCGGCACGCCCATGATGGTCCAGGGCCTGCTCATCTATTACGCGGGCTTCACCGTTTTGCGCGGCATGGGCTTCGAGACCGCCCAGGCCAACCAGATCTGGAGCACCTTCACCGCCGGCCTCGTCACCATCTCGCTCAACTCCACCGCCTACATGATGGAGGTCCTGCGCGGCGGCATCGAGTCCATCGATTCCGGCCAAGCCGAGGCGGCGCGATCGCTGGGCCTGTCGCAGTGGCAGGCCATGCGCAAAGTCGTGTTCCCCCAGGGCATGAAAAATGCGATTCCGGCGCTCACCAACGAGCTCATCATCAACATCAAGGATTCGTCGGTGCTTTCGGTCATCGGCGTGTTTGACCTCATGTACGCCACCACCACCGTCGCCGGCGTGTACTACCGCCAGATGGAGGTCTACTGCGTGGCGCTCGTGGTCTACCTGATCCTGACGCTCGTGGCGAGCCGCCTGCTCGAGGCCTTTGGCAAAAAGCTTGGCGCCGAGGCTCCGGTCACGCTGCCCAGCTCCAACTAGGCTCAAGACGAGGAGAATCATCATGGCAGATACCGCCACTACCGGCACCGCGGCCGCCGCACAGACCAATGAGCCGCTCATCCGCGTCGAGGGCCTGCGCAAGAGCTTCGGCTCGCTCGAGGTACTCAAGGGCATCGACCTGTCCGTTAACCCCGGCGAGGTCGTCACCATTATCGGCGCCTCAGGCTCGGGCAAATCGACCTTTCTGCGCTGCCTCAACCTGCTCGAGACTCCGGACGCGGGCCATATCTGGTTCCACGGCCAGGACCTTACGGCCGAGCGCTGCAACATTAACAAGCTGCGTGAGGACATCGGCATGGTGTTCCAGGGCTTTAACCTGTTCAACAACATGGATGTGCTCGACAACTGCACGCTTGCGCCCGTCACGCTCAAAAAAATGAGCAAGGCCGAGGCCGAGAAGGTCGCGATGGAGCATCTGACGAGCGTGGGGCTCGAGAAGTTCGCGCACGCCGCCGTGGGTCGCCTGTCCGGTGGTCAAAAACAGCGCGTGGCCATCGCGCGCGCCCTGTGCATGAATCCGCAGATCATGCTGTTCGACGAGCCGACCTCCGCACTCGACCCCGAGATCGTGGGCGAGGTGCTCGAGGTCATGCGCAAGCTCGCGGCCGACGGCATGACCATGGTCGTCGTCACGCACGAGATGGCCTTTGCCCGCACGGTGTCCGACCGCGTGGTCTTTATGGACAAGGGCGTAGTGCTCGAGGATGCCGCGCCGGCGGAGCTCTTTGGCAACCCCAAGCACCAGCGTACCCGCGAGTTCCTTTCGCGTTATCTCGAGGACAAGTAACCGACCGCAAACGCTTATGTAGCGGGGCCGCTCCGGTGGGGCGGCCCTCGTCATCACAATCGAAAGGATGCCATGGCCGAGGTTTGGCGCTTCTTTGCGCATGAGGATGATTTTGCCGATTTGGACAAGGCTGGTGCGTGCGAGCGCCTGGGCCGCGTGCTATCGTTTCCGACCATCTCGAGCATGGATGCCGAGGCGGTGAACTGGCAGTCGTTCGACGACCTGCGCGCGTATATGCAGCAGGCTTGGCCGCACGAATTTACGGCGGGTAAGGTCGAGCTTATCGACCATTCGCTATTGGTGACGCTTAGCGGTTCCGACCCTGCCCTCAAGCCCATTATGCTCATGGGCCACATGGACGTGGTTCCCGTGGTGCCCGGCACCGAGGACGATTGGACGCACGCCCCCTTTAGCGGGCATGTAGACGACACCTACATTTGGGGTCGCGGCGCCATCGATATGAAAGACCAGGTCGCAGGCATTCTCGAGGCGGTTGAGTATGCGCTGGCGCACGGTTGGCAGCACGAGCGCACGCTGCTCCTGGCCTTTGGCCAGGACGAGGAGACTACGCAGTACGGCGCAGGCGCCATCGGTCGCGTGCTCGAGGAGCGCGGCATTGAGCTTGAGTACCTGATCGACGAGGGCGACTACCGCATCGTTCCGGCTGCCGAGTACAGCGCGGGCGAGGGTTGGCTTATGCACGCCGACCTGGCCGAGAAGGGCTATGCCGATATCGTGCTCAAGACGAAGAGCGAGGGCGGGCATTCGTCCAACCCCTACGGCGGCACATCGCTCGAGGTGCTTAGCCGTGCCATCACCGCAATCTGCGATATCGAGTGGCCGACGCGCGTGACCGACTTGCTTGCCGCCCAACTCGTCGAGTTGGGGCTCTATACGGCCGATGAAATTGCCGCCAACGGGGGTGCCATTGTCCGCGATTGCCTCGCCAGCAAGAAGCTCTATCCGCTCGTGACGACCACCTGCGCGCCCACGCAGATCGAGGGCGGCAGCACCGGCGCCAACGTAATGCCGCAGGATATGTGGGCCAATATCAACTTCCGCATGCTCGAGGGCACGAGCGTGGCCGACGTTGTGGCGCGCTGCTGCGAGTCGGTTGCCGCGGCGGGCCTTGTCGGACGTGTGGAGGTCGAACTCGGCCTCGGCAGCTCTGAGCCCTCGCCGTCCCCGCGCATCGGTGGACCGGGACTCGAGGCCGTTCGCGCCATTGCCGCCCGCTACTTCCGTGATCCAAAGGGGACGGAGGAAAACGGATCATTCGAGCCAGTGGCAATTGTGCCCTCGACCGTGATCGGTGCGACCGACGCTGCCAACTACCAGCACATTTGCCCTGAGTGCATTCGCTTCTCGGCCTTTGTGGTTGATGACGACGAGTGCGATCGCGGTGTCCACGGCACCAACGAGCGCATCACCCGCCGTGCCTACCTCCAGGGTGTCCGCTTCCACATCGCCCTGCTCCATACGCTTTAGAATCCGACAAAGGGACTGTCCCTTTGTCGGATTCCGTGCTGGTTATATGCAGGTTTGCCTGCGCACGCTATCATATATGGGTTAGACCGCAATTATGTACCCCATACGCGAAGGGATGCGCATGTATCTGAAGATCGACATGTTCTAGCTGGGCTTACCCCCGCAGCGGCGCCCCGCGTCCCATCAATTCTGCCGATTTTCACCTTCACGCATATAAAGGAGTCCGTCATGCGCGACAAGCTCGAAAAGATCATCAAGGCCTACGAGGAGCTCGAGAAGAAGCTTTCCGACCCGGCCGTCGCCTCCGACATCAAGGAGTTCACGCGTCTCAACAAGGAGTACGCACACCAGTCCGACCTCATCGCTGCCTCGCGCGAGTACATCGGCGCGCTCGATGACATCGAGGCCGCCAAGGAGATGCTCCGCGACACCAGCGATGCGGACGAGAAGGAGATGCTCCAGATGGACATCTCCGAGAACGAGGAAAAGCTTCCCCAGCTCGAGGAAGACATCAAGTACATGCTCATCCCGAGTGACCCCAACGACGACAAGAACACCATCGTCGAGATTCGCTCCGCCGCCGGTGGCGACGAGGCGGCCATCTTCGCCGGCGACCTGTACAAGATGTATCAGCGCTTTTGCGAGTCGCGCGGCTGGAAGACTACCGTGCTCGATTCCAGCCCCAGCGAGGCCGGCGGCTTTAAGTCCATTGAGTTCAAGGTCGAGGGCGACCGCGTCTACTCCGTTATGAAGTACGAGTCCGGCGTGCACCGTGTCCAGCGCGTCCCTAAGACCGAGTCCCAGGGCCGCATCCAGACTTCAACGGCTACCGTCGCCGTGCTTCCCGAGGCCGAGGAAATCGACGTCCAGATCAACCAGTCCGACCTGCGCATCGACACCTACTGCGCCTCCGGCCCTGGCGGTCAGTGCGTTAACACCACCTACTCCGCCGTGCGCATCACCCACCTGCCCACCAACACCGTGGTGCAGTCGCAGGAGCAACGTTCCCAGATCCAGAACCGCGAGGTCTGCATGCAGATGCTGCGTGCCCGTCTGTACGAGATGGAACTCGAGAAGCAGCAGGCCGAGCTCGGTGCCGAGCGCCAAAGCCAGATCGGCCACGGTAACCGTTCCGAGAAGATCCGTACTTACAACCAGCCCCAGGACCGCGTGACCGATCACCGTATCGGCTTCAACTCTACCTACAACGGCGTCCTTCTGGGCGATCAGCTCGGTACCGTCATCGAGGCGCTCGCCGCCGCCGAGCGAGCCGAGAAGCTGGCACAGGCAGTCTAAGTTCCGCCGTTCTACCGAACGGCGGACCAGCCGACGCTGCGCGGGCCGCATTTGGACAATCTGACGTTCAACTTCAAGGGCGCGACCAGAAGGTCAGCGCCCTTTCGTTTCACGTCACCTTGTCTCAAATGCGGCCCGCTCGCTGTC
>CABUZD010000023.1 GCA_902495945.1 uncultured Collinsella sp. | reverse complement strand
GCAAGCGCCATGACGGCATCGGCGCCAAAGCCAATCTCGCATCCGGACGGGACACCCTCAAGGGCAACGTCAACTGGATCCGCGCCCGCGAGCCCAACCTGTACAGTCCCGTGCTGCAGCATGATCTTGAGCGCGTGATGCCCATCATCAACCGCGAGGGCTCCGATTCCGCGATTCTGGACAACGTGCTTGAGTTTTTGGTCATGAACGGTCGCCCGCTTACGCGTGCCGCGTCCATGCTGTTGCCCGAGCCGTGGGACCACAAAGACAGCCAGAGAGAGGAGCGCCCCTCCTACCACGCTTACCAGTCCATGCTCATGGAGCCGTGGGATGGCCCGGCGGCCATCGCCTTTACCGACGGTCGCACGCTGGGTGCCGCCCTCGACCGTAACGGCCTGCGTCCCGCCCGCTACTATGTGACGCGCGACGGTCGCTTTATGCTGGCAAGCGAGGTGGGCACCATCGAGGTGAGCCCCGAGAACATCCTGACGAGCGGCTGTCTGGGACCGGGCCAGATGCTCGAGGTCGATTTTGCCCGCGGCCGCGTCATCTACAACGACGAGCTGCGCGCCCGTTACGCCAAGGAAAAGCCCTATCGCGACTGGATCGCCGAGGAGACGCTGACCGTCGACGCGCTCGACAAGCCCGTCGCGCCCACGCCCGCCGAGGATACCGAGGTGCCCGCCGCCGTGCGCATGGCCAAGCTCGGGTATCACTGGGATGATGTTGACGAAGTCGTGCGTCCCATGGCCCAGCAGGGCAAGGCCCCGCTCGCCTCGATGGGCATCGATGCGCCGCTGGCCTGCCTGTCCAAGAAGACGCGCTCGTTCTTCGACTACTTCTATCAGCTGTTCGCCCAGGTCACGAACCCGCCGATCGATGCCCTGCGCGAGCATATGGTCACCTCGACCACGCTCTACCTGGGCAACCACGGCAACCTGCTCGAGGATTCCCGCACGGCCTGCCAGCTGGTGCGCTTGGAGCGTCCGCTGCTGAGCGAGGAGGAGTTCGAGCGTATCTGCGCCATCGACCGCGTGGGCTTTAAGACCCGCCGTTTCCGTGCCGTGTACCGCCGCGACGCCGGCGAGGGCGCGCTGCAGGCTGCGCTCAAGCAGCTTGCAGAGGATGTTGAGGCTGCGGTCCGCGACGGCGTGAACATCGTGGTGTTGAGCGATCGCGCCGCTGCGGGTGAGGTGCCCGTGCCGTCGCTGCTCGCCGTGGGCTGCGTGCACAACCACCTGATCCGCGCCGGCGTGCGTACCTTTGCCGACATCGTGGTGGAGTGCGGCGACGCCGTGTCTCCGCACGACTTTGCGGCACTGGTGGGCTACTCCGCGAGTGGCATCTATCCGTACAACGCACATGCGTGCATCCGCGATCTGGCGGCACGCGGCGACCTGGACGTGACGGCCGAGCAGGGCATCGCCAACTACAACAAGGCTGCGACCGCCGGCATCGTTTCCATCATGTCCAAGATGGGCATCTCCACGGTGCAGAGCTACCATTCGGCGCAGATCTTCGAGGCCGTGGGCTTCACTCCGGAGTTCGTCAACGTGTACTTCGCCGGCACGGTGAGCCGTGTGGGCGGTATGGGTGTCGAGGACGTCGAGCGCGAGCAGAATGAGCGCTACGACGCCGCGCTCGCTATCCTTAAGAGCCCGGCTCCCGATCAGCTGCCCACGTTGGGTCTGACCAAGTGGCGCCCGCTCGGCGGCGAGGATCACCTCATCGATCCGCAGACTGTCTACTTGCTGCGGACCGCCTGCCGCGAGGACAGCTACGACACCTTTAAGGAGTACAGCGCCCGCCTGCACCGCACCGGCCGTGCCGTGCGCCTGCGCGACCTGCTGGACTTTGATGCCGGCGGCCGCACCCCGGTGGCACTCGACGAGGTCGAGCCCGCGCTCAACATCGTTCGCCGCTTTAACACCGGCGCCATGTCGTACGGTTCCATCAGCAAGGAAGCACACGAGTGCATGGCCATCGCCATGAACCGCCTGCACGGCCGTTCCAACTCGGGCGAGGGCGGCGAGGATCCGCGCCGCGAGACCCCGCTGGCTAACGGTGACTCCAAGAATTCCGCCATCAAGCAGGTGGCAAGCGCGCGCTTTGGCGTGACGAGCCGCTACCTGTGCAGCGCCTTTGAGATTCAGATCAAGATGGCCCAGGGCGCCAAGCCCGGCGAGGGCGGCCACCTGCCCGGCAAGAAGGTCTACCCCTGGATCGCCGAGGTCCGTCAGTCCACGCCCGGCATCGGCCTGATCTCGCCTCCGCCGCACCACGACATCTACTCCATCGAGGACCTGGCGGAGCTTATCTTCGATCTTAAGAACGCCAACCCCGGCGCACGCGTGTCGGTCAAGCTGGTCAGCGAGGCCGGCGTCGGCACCATCGCCACCGGTGTGGCCAAGGGTGCCGCCGACAAGATCTTGATCAGCGGCCACAACGGCGGCTCCGGTGCTGCGGCGCGCGATTCGATCTGGCACGCCGGTCTGCCGCTGGAGCTTGGCCTTGCCGAGGCCCAGCAGACGCTGCTGCAAAACGGCCTGCGCTCACGCGTGGTGCTCGAAGCCGACGGCAAGCTCATGGACGGCACCGATGTCGCCGTCGCCTGCCTGCTGGGTGCCGAGGAGTTTGGCTTTGCGACCATGCCGCTCATCTCCATGGGCTGCCTTATGCAGCGCGACTGCCAGCAGGATACCTGCCCGGCCGGCATCGCCACGCAAAACTGTCGCCTGCGTCGCGGCTTCCGCGGCAAGCCCGAGCACGTCGAGCACTTTATGCTCTTTGTTGCCGAGCAGCTGCGCGAGGTCATGGCGAGCCTGGGCTTCCGCACCGTCGACGAGATGGTCGGCCATCCCGAGTGCTTGCGCCAGATTGAGGTCCCGGGCAACCGCAAGGCCAACCTGCTCGATCTGTCGCCCGTGCTGGCGAGCGCGACCTGCGAGTTCGGTGCCCACATCCCGGGTGCCGACGGTCGTCACTTCCTGCCGCAGATGGCTGCGGACAGCGAGCTCGAAAAGACGCTCGACTCCACGTTGTTTGTGCCCTATACGGCCGATGCCCGTGCGCACCTGCGTCCGATTCGCTTCCGCGCCGATATCGCCAACGTCAACCGCTGCGTGGGCACCATCTTGGGCAACGCGGTGACCAAGGCGCATCCCGAGGGCCTGCCCGCCGGCTCCATCACCATCGATTGCGATGGTTCGGCCGGTCAGAGCTTTGGCGCCTTCCTGCCGCGCGGCATTACGCTCAACGTGTGCGGCGACGCCAACGACTACTTTGGCAAGGGCCTTTCGGGCGGCGAGGTGTCGGTGCGCCCCAACCCGCATGCGACCTACAAGTTCGACGAGAACATCATCGTGGGCAACGTTGCGTTCTTTGGCGCTACGAGTGGCCGCGGCTTCATTAACGGCCTGGCCGGCCAGCGCTTTGGCGTACGCACCTCCGGTGCCACGGTGGTGGTCGAGGGCTGCGGCAACCATGGCTGCGAGTACATGACGGGAGGTCTGGCGCTCATCCTGGGCGAGGTCGGGCAGAACTTCGCCGCCGGCATGACGGGCGGCGTGGCTTACGTCTTTGACCAGTACGGCACGCTCGATGCCCGTGTGAACCACGAGAGCGTTGAGCTTAAAGCCCCGACGGCCGGTGAGCTGGCGCAGATTCGTGCGCTCGTCCAGGAGCACGTGGACGCGACGCAGAGCCCGCGCGGCATTAAGTTGCTCTACAGCTTTGAGACGATGAGCAAGCACTTTGTGAAGGTCATTCCGACCGAGTACGAGCGCGTGCTGGCGATTGTCGCCGCCGCCGAGGCCGTCGGCAAGACGCATGAGCAGGCCGAGGAGCTGGCGTTTGACATTGTGACCGGTCGCGCCGACGCCGCCGATGTCGCTCGCTTTGATGTGGCGGGTGGTGTCGCTGGCGCTGTGCCCGCCGCCGCCAGCTCTGTTGCTTCGACCAAGAAGGAGGCGTAAGTGCCATGGGTAAGCCCGGTGCTTTTCTTGATATCGATCGCGTGACCCACGAGCTGCGCCCCGTGGAGGAGCGCAGCCGCGATTTCGATCTGCTGTACGTGGAGCTCGACGACGATGCGCGCCGTGCCCAGGCGAGCCGCTGCATGATGTGCGGTGTGGCGTTTTGTCAGATGGGCGCGAGCTTTGGCAAGGCGCGTCCGAGTGGCTGCCCACTGCACAATCTGATTCCCGAGTGGAACGAGCTAGTGTATCGCGGCCGCTGGAACGAGGCTGCCGAGCGTCTGTCACTCACCTCGCCCATGCCCGAGTTCACGAGCCGCGTGTGCCCGGCGCTGTGCGAGGCCGCGTGCAACCTGGGCTCGGTCGACGGCCAGCCCACGACGATTCACGACAACGAGCGTGCGATCAGCGACCATGAGTGGGCCAACGGCGGCCCGCGCCGCTTTGAGCCGGCAGGGGAGGATGCGCCCACGGTCGCTGTGATTGGCTCTGGCCCGGCTGGCCTGGTGGCTGCATGGGAACTTGCGCGTCGCGGCGCGCGCGTGACGGTGTTTGAGCGTGACGACCGCCCGGGCGGCCTGCTCATGTACGGCATTCCCAACATGAAGCTCGAGAAGTCCGTGGTCGAGCGTCGCGTGACACTTATGCGCGAGCTGGGCATTGTGTTCGAGCTGGGTGCTGACGTTACGAACCCTGCGGTGGCGGCCAAGCTCAATGGCTTTGACGCCGTCGTGGTGGCTGCCGGCGCTCGTGCTCCGCGTGGGCTTTCGGCTGCGAACATTGATGCCCCGGGCGTGGTGTACGCCGTGGACTACCTGACGGCTTCGACCGTCTCGGTGCTCGATGGCGGCGAGCCCGCGGTGAACGCGCGCGGCCTGGACGTTGTGGTCATTGGCGGCGGCGATACCGGTAACGACTGCGTGGGCACCGCGGTACGTCAGGGTGCGCGCAGCGTGCGCCAGTTTGAGTTCTTGCCGGCGGCGCCTGATGCGCGCGCGGCGAGCAACCCCTGGCCGCAGTGGCCCAACGTGAAGAAGACCGATTATGGCCAGCAGGAGGCCATCGCTGCCATGGGCGGCGAGATGCGCGCTTGGGGTGTGGATACGCTCGAGGTACTGTTGGACAAGAAGGGCGCGGCCGCGGGCCTGCGTGTGGTCGATCTGGATTGGTCGGCTGGCAAGCCCGAGCGCATCGCGGGCTCCGAGCACGAGGTGCCGGCCCAGCTGGTGCTCATCGCCTGCGGCTTTACGGGTCCCGAGCATGGCGTGTTCGACGCCGTTGGCGTGCCTGTTGCCACCGCTGGTCGTCCGCTGCCGGTGATGGCTGCCGAGGGCTCGCACCTTGCGGCCCGTGTCGACGGCGTCGCCGCGGGCGCCACACCGGTATACGTGGCCGGCGATGCTCGCAATGGCAGTTCGCTCGTGGTAAGCGCCATGGCCGACGCCCTGGCCTGCGCTGCCGAAGTCGCCGAGGCGCTGGAGCTGTAAAGTAGTCATTTAAGAACGTCCCCAATGACTAGTCATTTTTTGTCTAGTCGTTGGGGACACTCTTTGCGAGCGATTTGCTCGTTTGTCGACGTACGGGTGTTTATTTGTCGACTTCTTGGGCTGTGGTCACCTGTTGTTTCTGTGGTGGCTGTGGGTATCTGGCTCAAAAGGGCGGGTTGGCCGTCTATGTTTACCTGCGGTTTTGTTGCGGTGCGCATTTTCGGTCAAGCTTTTCGTCAAGTGTTTGGTCAGCATCTGGTTTGCAGCCGGAGGCCTATTTTGCCCGCGCTGGTCGTGGACGACCACCCTCCTCGTAAGCTCAAATTGAGGTCTATCAGTTTGAGGAGGATGCCATGACTGACCACGCTTTAGACCGAGCGCAGCTAGCCGAAGCCGTCGGCAACGATATTGCCGACATAGCCCATTTTTGGATGCTGCGGAAGTTCCAGTTTTTGGAGCCGGCGCGCGAACAGTTCGAGATCATTGTCGACCCGTGGCTCAGCTATTGCACCGAGCCTTCGCAAAACGAAATCATGGCCTACAACATGGCGTTTACCGATTGGCTGCTCTTCGAGCGCTCCTATCGCCATGGCAAGACGCTGCTCGAGCTGTATGTTGACGAGCCGCCGGCATCGCTTTCGCCTGCCTCGCTCAAGCGGCTCGAGCAGGTACGCGACACGCAGTATTTCTCGCGCTTTGGCATTTTGGACAAGGATCCTGCGAACGGCATAGTTGCGCTGAAGGATACGCGCACCGACCGTCGCTTTGATGTCTACGACCCGCATATCGTGCAAAAGGAGCATTGGAGCGACGGCGCGATTGCGGTGCGCCTCGCTTGCGTCGACGATGTCTGGCTGACGGCGGGACAGCTCTATCTGTACGACATCGCGCGCCTGAGTGACACGGCAGTCGATGGGCCGGGTGCGGTGCATCCGGAGGACCTGCAGGATGGCTTTGACACCTCGTGCATCAGCTTCTTTTTGCGCCTGGTCCGCGACATCATGGGCGCCCAGGGGCGCTACGTAAAGTCCCTCAACATCTACGAACAAGAATGGGAGTAGGGGATGTGACTGGTGTCGCCCTACAGCCCTGACTTTGTCTCAATCTGTAACGTTTAGCGGCTGTTTGAGCCCGTAACTGTTACAGATTGAGACGGAAGGTTGGCGGCTGTCGAAAGATCTTGTTCTGTAACAACTAGAGGCTCAAAGACTGTCTTCCTGTTACAGATCAAGACATTTGTCAGCGGAGGCAACGGTGACGATGGTCCATTTGTCTGACGTGGTGGTGACGAAAGTGTCTAATACCGTTCTCAAACACAAACATGCGACTCGCAACACGTTGGCGCGGAATAGAATGCTCGCGCGGCTCACGGAGACGGCCAAGCAAGGTGCGCTGCTCGCAACGCATGACAATACCGAGCTCATGTGGCTGCGACGCCATGTTGGAACCGACGATATCGCGGAGCCCGAGCCGTACCTGTTCTGTTTTCAGCATGATTGGGGTGCATTGACGCCGGCGGAGCGAGCGCTGAGGACTATCAAAGGGCTTGCGGAATTTCATCCCGATTGGGCGTTTTGGGGCTATGACGCGGCGCTTTTGTGGGGTCTGGAGGTGCCGAATGATCTGCTCGGGCCGCGCTTTCTTGTTAAGACGGGTTGTTCGGTGACGTTGAGCGGCGGGTGCAGGTTGTTGCGTCCGCAGATGGCGGGCGCGCTCGAGCGTGTTGATGGCGTGCGGGTGACGTCGTTTTGGCGTACGGTGGAGGATTGCTTACTGCGTGCGCCGTTCTCCTACGGGTTGGCGATTGCCGATTCTGCACTGCGGGCGAAAGGCGTATCACGTTGGGATTTGTGCGAGCGCCTCCGCGCCGATTGCGAGGGCAGGCGAGGGTATCGCAGGGCACAGGTGATTGCGTCGTATGCGGACGGGCTGTCCGAAAACGGCGGCGAGTCTCGGTTCCGAGCGTTCTTTATTGCGTACGGCTTTCCAGTTCCGGAGCTGCAGGTGGAGTTTCGCGACCCGCTCGATTCGAGCCAGGTGTTTCGCGTCGACTATTTTTGGCGGCTCGAGAACGGGACGTGTGTCATCGGCGAGCTCGACGGGAAGGGAAAGTATACCCTGCAGGATGGTGGGGATCGGGGGTCGGTCGACCCATTCGTGGCAGAACGTCAGCGAGAGTCTCATCTGACGATGCTCGGGCACAAGGTGCTTCGGTTTACGTTTGATGAACTCAAGAACCCGGGGAAGCTGGCTGAAAAGATGAGACTGGCGGGTATTCCGCGACGGCCCGATTTGGCTGAGGAGTGGAGACGTCAGTGGTATGGGCGCTGAGAGGTTTTGTCTCGATCTGTAACGTTTAGAAGCTGTTTGAGTTCGTAATTGTTACAGATCGAGACAAACCGGTGAAACGTCGACCGAATGTCTCGATCTGTAACATCAGGGGGCCCAATAACCCTGTACCTGTTACAGATTGAGACATTCCCCTGATGTTGCTGGGGTGGGGCTGCAACGTATTCCGTCCCCCACATCCCCTCTTCCCTCCGTTAACCGATATGCTCGACTTTAGGTCGCTGCATTAGGTGATAATGGACAAATGTTCAAGTTAATCGTGAGGGGGGAGCTCGATATGGCGTCTGCCGATCGTCCCACGTTGTTTATCAATGCGACCGTCTTGGATGGCTCGGAGCATATGGAGCCGCAGCCCGATATGGCCGTGGCCGTCGAGCGTGGCATCATCACCTGGATTGGTCCGAGCGCCGTGGCGCAGGCGCCGGCGGGCGCCGAGGTCATCGACCTGGCAGGGGCGTATCTCATGCCGGGCCTCATCAATATGCATGTGCATCTGTGCGGTTCGGGCAAACCGGTTTCGGCGGGCGATGCGGGCGCGCTGATGAAGAAGCTCGATAATCCCGTGGGGCGCGCCATCGTGCGCCATATCCTCAAGGGCAGCGCTCAGCAGCAGCTGGCAAGCGGCGTGACCACGGTGCGCGGCGCGGGCGACCCGCTGTTTGCCGATCTGGCCGTGCGCGATGCTATCGATGCCGGCAAGTATCAAGGTCCTCGCCTGGCGGCGCCGGGAACGGGCGTCACGGTGCCGGGCGGCCATGGTGCGGGCCTGTTCGCCCAGGTGGCCAACAGTCCCGCCGAGGCAGCCGAACAGGTGCGCGACCTGTATGCGCGCGGTGCCGACGTCATTAAGCTGTTCGTGACGGGCGGCGTGTTCGATGCGACCGAGGTGGGCGAGCCGGGCGTGCTGCGTATGCCGGTGGAGGTTGCCGCGGCGGCATGCAAGGCGGCGCACGATATGGGCCTTCCGGTTATGGCCCATGTCGAGAGTACCGAGGGCGTGAAGGCCGCGCTTGAGGCCGGCGTTGACACGATTGAGCACGGCGCCCCGATGACTCCTGAGATCTTGGAACTGTACCGCGGCGCCGCGGGCACACAGCTCGAGGGGCGTGCGCCGAGTGTGACCTGCACTATCAGCCCGGCGCTGCCGTTTGTATTGCTCGACCCGGAAAAGACCCATTCGACCGATACGCAAAAGAAGAACGGCGACATCGTGTGCTCGGGCATCATCGAGAGCGCCCGTGCCGCACTGGAAGCTGGCGTTAAAGTGGGCCTTGGCACGGACTCGAGCTGCCCGTTCGTGACGCAGTACGACATGTGGCGTGAGGTGGCCTATTTTGCCAAGTATGTCGGCGTGAGCAACGCCTTCGCGCTGCACACGGCCACGCAGGTCAATGCTGAGCTACTGGGGCTGGGCGGCGAGACCGGCACGATCGAGTGCGGCAAGGCCGCCGATATCCTGGTGACGCGCAAGAATCCGCTCGATGACCTGTGCGCACTGCGTGAGCCGACGCACGTGATGTGTCGTGGTGATCTGGTACGCAAGCTCAAGGTGAAGCGTATTTCCGAGGTGGACGCCGAGCTCGACGCGATTATGACCATGCCTGCCGAAGCGCTTGCCGAGGAGCTGGCCCGCGACGGCGTGGCGTAGACGAGACAAAGGGACGGTCCCTTTGTCATAATCAAAAAAAGCCGAGGTCTCAACGCGAGGCCTCGGCTTTTATTTTGTCCTATGGTGTAGCGGCTAGGATCGCGTCTCCATCTTGGCGTGGCACTTGGGGCAGGTGACGCGGATCTTGCCCTTGCCCTTGGGGACGGAGAGCATCTGGCCGCAGTTGGGGCACTTGAGATAGGCCGTGGTCTTGCGGCCCTTCCACATCTTCTTGGCTGTGCGCTTGGCACGCTCAAAGTCTTCCTTACTGGTGCCGGCTGCGCGTGAGGTGCTAGCCGCTGCAGCGCCGCCGCCCAAGCTGGCGACGAACTTGCCCAAGCCGGGAACATTGGCGGTCGTGGCGACAAAGGCCTCGTTCTCCTTGCGACGTGCATCGATATTTTTGGACAGGCCGCGCAGCACGCCAACCACGATTACGGCGATGGCAATCCAGCTGAGCCACTGGATGCGGGCTATCGATCCGATCGTCGCGATGACGATGCCGGCAAAACCCATCACGATGGTGAGTTCATCGGCACCATTGCGACCCTTCATAAAGTCATTCATGCAAATTGCCTTTCGTTCGATATGCTGCACGCCTTTATACCCGATTTAGAGCAAGGGGGACAGGTTAATCTGCACCAATGTGGCGCAAACGTACCTGTCCCCAATGTCCCCAATTACTTGGAGAGCTTGTCGACGACGCGTTCGATCTCGGCGAGCTTGGCGGCTTTGAGGCCTTCGTCGCCCGATTCGATTGCCGAAGTCACGCAGCCCTCGATATGCGCCTTGAGCACGTCGGCGTTAATGCGCGCGAGGAGCGCCTGTGTGGCCATGAGCTGCATGGAGATATCGACGCAATAGCGGTCCTCATCGACCATCCGCAGGATGCCGTCGATCTGGCCGCGTGCCGTCTTGAGCATGCGGGTCACCGATTTGTGGTCTGCCATCATGGCGGGTCCTCGTTTCTGGTCGATCTTTCGGATGTCCCCGTCAGTTGCGGTGAGATACGGACCGTTTAAAGGCCTAGGGCGGCACAACAGTCCGTATTTCACCGCAACTTCTGAGGATTGAGTAGGCGGCGTCTGCTACGCGGCGGCCACGGACAGGGCGTGGAACTTCTCGCCCGCGCCCTCGACGACGGCGGCGAGCTGCTCGGCGGTCACGGTGTCGGCGCACTCCACCTGGACGGTCTGAGTCTCGTGGTCGGCGTCGGCGTCGGTTACGCCCGCAACGTTGAGCAGCGCGGTCTCGACGGTGGCATCGCAATGGCCGCACATAAGGCCGGAAGTCTTAATTGTGAAACGCATGGGTATTCCTCTCTGTTGTGTCGGCTTTCCCGGGCACCCGACCTTGACCTTCAAGCCGTCGCTCGCGTACCAAAGTACGCGTCGCTCCTCTTTCAGGTCAATCTCGGGCACCTGGAAAACCCGTTCTAAATGGACTTAATGGTGATCCTATTTTGCCACTTTGGGCTTAAAGGATTTTAGGCGCAGAGCGTTGCTCACGACACATACGCTCGACAGGCTCATGGCCGCGGCGCCGAACATCGGTGAGAGCTGCCAGCCGGTGAGGGGGAAGAACGCGCCCACGGCGAGCGGAATGCCGATGCCGTTGTATAACAGCGCCCAGAACAGGTCCTGCTTGATGTTGCGAATCGTGGCGCGCGAAAGCTCGATGGCGCGGGCGACGTCCATGAGGTCGCTGCGCATAAGCACCACATCTGCTCCCTCCTTGGCAATGTCGGCGCCGGTGCCGATCGCAAGGCCCACGTCGGCGCGCGCCAGGGCGGGGGAGTCGTTGATGCCATCGCCCACCATGGCGACCTTGCTGCCCGCATCCTGCAATTCGTGCACGTGGCGTTCCTTGTCAGCGGGCAGGACGTCGGCGATAACCTGTTCGCTGTTCAGTCCCACGCGGCGGGCGATTGCTTCGGCCGTCACGCGGTTGTCGCCGGTGAGCATGCGCACGTCGACGCCGAGCTTGCGGAGCGCGGCGATAGCCCCGGCACTCGTCTCCTTGACCTCGTCAGCTACGGTGATGGTACCGACGAGCTCGCCGTTCTTGGCAAAGAACAGCGGTGTTTTGCCCTCGGCGGCGAGCTGTTCGGCAAGGCCAGCGGGCACCACCACGCCCAGCTCGTCCATCAGGCGCACGTTACCAGCGGCAATGGCGTTTTGCCCCTCGCGCGCCGTGACGCCGCGACCGGGCACGGCGGCAAAGTCCTCGACCATGCGCGCCACGATTCCACGCGCCTCGCATTCGGCCATAATTGCCTCGGCCAGCGGGTGCTCGCTTGAGCGCTCCAATGCGGCGGCCAGCTTGAGCAGCGCCTTTTCACTCATAGCGGGCGAGCCGTCGGCGTGCGCGGCAACCACAATGTCGGTCACGGCCGGCTTGCCGCGAGTGACGGTGCCTGTCTTGTCGAGCACCACGGTGCCCACGCTGCGCAGGTTCTCCAGCGCCTCGGCACTCTTGAACAGGATGCCCATCTCGGCGCCCTTGCCGGTGCCCACCATAATGGCGACGGGCGTGGCCAGACCCAGTGCGCACGGACAGCTGATCACCAGCACGGCCACGGCGGAGGTGAGTGCCTCGTTTGTGCTGCCGGTCAGCGCCATCCACACCGCAAAGGTCACGGCCGAGATTGCAAACACCACGGGCACAAACACGCCGGCGACTTTGTCGGCCAGGCGGGCGATAGGCGCCTTGGTGGCATTGGCGTCCTCGACGAGCTGGATGATCTTGGCAAGCGACGTGTCGGCACCCACGCGTGTGGCACGGAAGGTAAACGATCCGGTGCGGTTGACCGTGGCGGCGTTGACGGTGTCGCCGGCGGTCTTTTCCACGGGGATGGACTCGCCGGTGAGCGCGCTCTCGTCCACGGCCGAGGCGCCCTCGAGTACCACGCCGTCGACAGGGATAGACTCGCCGGGGCGTACGCGCAGAACCTGGCCGGGAAGGATACTGTCGACGTCGACGGTGGCCTCGCTGCCGTCCTCTGCTACGACGGTCGCGGTCTTGGGCGCCAGGTCGATGAGCGCCTCGATGGCGCCGCAAGTTTTGGATTTGCTGCGTGTCTCGAGATATTTGCCCACGGTGACCAGCGACAGGATCGTGCCGGCGCTCTCAAAATAGAGGTTGTCCATGCCCGTCATCATGGCCTCGTGGACCTGACCCGCGGCTAGCTGGTCGGCCATGATGAACATGGCATAGAGCGACCAGGCAATGGAAGCGGTGGCGCCGACGGCGATGAGAGCGTCCATGGTGGGCGCGCCGTGCACGAGTGATTTGAAGCCGTTGATAAAGTACGCGTCGTTGACGTAGACGATGGGGATGAGCAGGACGAGCTCGGTGAGTGCGAGCGTCATGCTGTGGGTGTGGTCGGTGAAAATGCCGGGCAGTGGCCAACCGAGCATGTGTCCCATGCCTATGTAGAACAGTGGGACAAGGAATACGATCGAGATGATGAGGCGGGTGCGCATGGCAGAGGCGGCGGCCTCCAATTTTTTGGTGGGCGACTCCACGTGGGCGGCGCCGGACCTGACTTGCGTGTTGCCGTTTGAGCCGGCGGCACCGGTGTCCGCATCGACGGGTGAGGCCGAGTAGCCCGCGCGGTCGACGGCGGTGCAGATATCGTCGGGGGAGACCTGCGCGGGGTCGTAGTCGACCATCATGGAACCGGCGAGCAGATTGACCGCGACGCTTTGGACGCCGTCGAGCTTACTGACGGCGCGGTCCACGTGCGCCTGGCAGGCAGCGCATGTCATGCCGCCTACGTCGAACTTATCTTGAGCCATGGCTTCTCCTTTCTGTGGTTCGGTGTTGGAATTGTTAACCTGCCGATACTATACACCCATACCCCCTGGGGGTGTCCAGTGGAGATTGAAATGTATGTCATTCTGTTATTGGCCGAGGTGATAGCCAGGTCGGCGGACCGTAGCCGGTCTAATGTCTCAATCTGTAACAACTAGACCCGTTTTTATCGAGTAACTGTTACAAATCTAGACATTACATCGAGCCACAACTTAACGTCTCAATCTGTAACATCTGAGGACCGTTTTGCCTGCTAGATGTTACAGATCGAGACAAACCATTAGAGGGTAACCTGAACATCTCGATTTGTAACAGTAAGACCGATATTTGGGTCCTAGTTGTTACAGATTGAGATGTTGTCTCGGGGGGGTGGGGCTTGTCTCGTTCTGTAACATCTAGACCTGTATCTGCCGAGCTAGTGTTACAGATCGAGACAATTGCCGGGGAGGGGTCCCGTCACGGCAAGACGCCCACCGCCTAGATACAGAACCCAGGGATCACACAGGTTCGCTTATTTGGCTTTTCCGCAGGCGTTGCGTACGTAAAGACGTCGCCGTCGTGTCCCACGCGATTCAAATAGAGCGTGCCTTCGGTCTCCGATGAGTCGGGGCTCACCGTGCGCTCCCACCAGCAGGTGTCCTTGCCCTTCCACTGGCGGACCATCGTCTCGTTCGTGGAATACGGGCTCACCTTGAGCTCGCGGAAGAGCTGGTACTCCTTGCCCTCGCCGTTGTAGATGTCTGCCAGGTAGTGATAGTCCTTGGCAAACGAATAGGGCGGTTGCGTACCGCACAGCTCGACCATGGCGGGCAGCCAAAGGGTTGCGGGCAACTCGCTCAGACACGATGCGCTGTTGGCGGCACCCACGTTATTCGAGATCTTTTTGACAGATTTGATGAGTGCGCGCAACTCGTTGGGCAGCAGCTTAAGGCCGTCGCCGTCGAGCCATTCCCGCAGCTCGCAATCTGCCCAGCCGGCGCTCGGCGGTTCAGCCGCAGCGTTGCGCTCGGCAATACCCGCGTCGAACATAAACGTCAGCCCGGCCTTGCCCGTCCCGTCCAGAAGCTCATCGTGGCGGATGCCCACAAGCTGCGCGCCAACCTGCAGCCCGTTGGTGAGCGTGACACGCTTGGTACACGGATAGGGGATATGCCCATCGGCATCGAGCAGGTGATAGCGCTTGGCAATCTCGCGTGCCTCGCTACGGGTCTCGGCGGCCTTAATCTTGAGCGAAATCTCCTGCAGCTGATCCCAGGCGTAGTCGTCAGGCGTACCGCGGATGCCGTTCAGGTAGTCGGGGACGCCAAAGCCATGGGTCGCCGCCCCAATGACGCTGAGCCCCGCAACGGCTGCAACGACGCCACCGATAATAAAGCGGCGGCGGGTCATGGCATCGTGCCGGGCCTGCTCCAGGATCTCTCGCGCGCGCTCGCCGGCGACGTCGACCTTAAGGTGCGTGCCGGAGTCGATGTCGATTGCGGCGTCACTGCCCGCGCCTTCGCGGCCCTCGGATTCGGCATCGGTGAGGTATGCCGAGAGCGCCTCGAGCATCTGCTGCTCGGTGGGACGATCGCACTGCTCGACTGAGAGACCCTTCATGATGATTTGGACGAGCGCTTCATCGCCCTCACAGCGCGGCTCGAGCGGTGCCGGCTTGGTCTTGGTCTTTACGAGATAGAACGAGCCGGTTGCAGCGGCGTCCGTCGACTCAAAGTCAAACGGCTTGCGACCGCTGTAGAGCTGGTACAGAATGCTCGAAAGCGCATAAACGTCGATCGCGGGCGAGCGGCGAAGGGCCGTGATGCCTTCGATATCTTGCGTGAGCATTTCGGGCGCGGCGTATGCGGGCGTGGCAAAGCGCCAGATGTCGGCGCGCCGGGTGATCGTGTCGTCGCCGAGAGCCATGATCGCGGAGCCCATGTCAATGAGGCAGGGGTCAAAGGAGCAATCGGCAATCTGCTGCTCGAGCGTTCGGCTGGTGGTGCGGAACATGATATTGGCAGGCGACAGGTCGCGATGGATGACCGGATTCACGAGGCTTTGGGTCATCAAGAGCGCACGAAGCACGGTGTTTCCGACGGCGGCGACCATCTGGGTGGTCAGCCCGCCCGAGGCGTCGTGCGGAAGCAGGGGCAGCGCCTGCTTGAGCGAGGTGCCCTCGACCCACTCCATGAGGACGAGCGGGTCATCCTCGCACGATCCGTAGCCATAGACGCGCGGAAATCCGCGCAGGTGCGAGACGGTACACAGATGACGGTACTCCTCAAACAGCGCAGCGGTGTTGGCCAGGTGCGCGGCCGATTGCTCGGCGGAGCGGTCGGGGGCTTGGCCAGAGAGAATGACGTTGTCCTTGAGCAGCTTGACGGCAAAGACCTCGCCGCTCGTGTTGGTCGCGCGCAGCACGTGCCCGATGTTGCCGTTGTTGCGGTGGGCCGTCTGGAGAATAAGTGTCATAAACCGGCGTTTGGCGTCGTCCTCGGCGCTGGGGTCGACCGCCACGGCGGTATCGAACGTATCGAGACGGACGAGTTTGTCGCCATAGGCGCTATCGGTAGTATCCATGGCGTTCCTTTGTCTGGCATGGGTTGCCGCACGTATACGCGAGCAGTGCGGATATCGGTAAAGTACCATGATAGTCGCACTGCCCACGTATACCGCTGAGCATTGTCGTTTACGACGCAGAAGGCAGAAGACATAAGACGGACGGCGACCGTCTTCCGATCGCTGTCCGTGCTAGTCCACAATGACAAGGAATGTCGTGTAGAGACCCAGATGGAGCCTGTCGCTGTTTTCGATTTCCACTGGGGGATAGATTTTGCCGGGCTCGCGTTGGTCGCGCGGCGGCTCAATCACAATATCGCCGTCGCCTGCACCCGATTCGAGTACCGTGCCGTTGGTCGATCCAAGGCCCTGGGCGTACCAGTGCTCACCCTCAAGCCAAATGCGAAGATGCTCGCGCGATGCGTCAGCGCCCACATCGGTGATACTGGGCGAGGTTTTGGGCAAAGAACCAATCACGGTGCCGCGCGGATTGCGTGTGAGGGGATGGATTTGCATGTCGGCGCAGTTGTCGGCATGGGTTCTGAGCAGACCGAGGTTGGGGGCGACGGTGCGCGGCTGCTCCAGGCTGCTCATAAAGCCACGTCCGACGGTAGTTTCGGTGGTGCCAAAGTGCCCGCCCGTCTTGTTGTCGCAAAAGCGCTCGACGGTGGCCACGCCCTGAACGGGATCGGCGAGCGCCCCCGTTGCCACAAAGAGCATAAGGTAAAGCGTGCTTTTCTCGCGCACGGCATTGCCGTCAAAGTTGTCGATGCGATTGAGGGCATTTGCATATAGGCGGCTGTCCAGTTTGTAGCTGGCGAGAGCCGACATCATTTCGTTGGCGGCCGGACCGCGATAGTGCTCGGCGATTGCCCGATAGGCGGACTCGCCGCCGCCGAGCTTGCTGCAGATTGCCGCGGAAAGGTTGAGCGTGGTGACGGTAAAGTCGCTGTAGATGGCGGGTGCGCACTGGTCAGGCTTGCGATGGACGATGTAACGGGTGAGATACGAGCGGTTGGAAGAGCATTTCTCGAGCAGGGTACTGCCGAGATAAGAGTTTCCATTGATGAGCATTCGGGCGATCTCGAGATGTTTAAGACCGCCGAACGAGCGAATATCGTTATAGAGGACCGAGCAAGGCGTCTCTGCTGCCACGGATACCTCCTTTGATTGCTTCCTAGCCAATATGGCGATAGGAATTAATGGCCCCCGGTGGGCGACGTATTAAATGGCTGCGCAATATATAGCGTAACTAAAGCAACATTATAGGCCACATGTTCGAAATTGCAGGAAGACTGAGAGATTTGGTTTGGACTGGACGGAAATCCCCCTCTGTCTTGATCTATAACAATTAGGGCCGATTTTACTCGTTAACTGTTACAGATTGAGACGTTTGTGAGCCGTGTCGACCGTTTGTCTCGATCTGTAACACGTAGAGGAAGATTCGCCCTGTAGATGTTACAGATTGAGACAATCAGCCGGGCCCACCTCGTCCGCCTCGTCATCTGTGGTTTACGTGGGGGCATGCGAAGCACGGGTATACTAACCGGCGGCGAATCTGCTCCATCGCTTAGAGCTGCTGCGTCTGGACGGCGCGTGATAGGGCTGCCAAAGCGATCGCCAGCGTGCTGAGCAACGTCCTCTCTGTGCGCACCTGTTTTTGTATGTATTAGCGCACTACCAAGCACGCCCGCGCGGCCGCATGCCGTGCCCATTGCGCGTGCAGATAAGGAACAACAACATATGCGTAATTCTGTATCTGACGTCACCGACGCCGAGATTCTGGACGAGACCCGCGAGGCCATGACCCAGGCTGCCTTCGATGCCGCCGATGAGGCCAATGCTGCCCAGGCCGTCGAGTCCGCCACCGAGAGCCTGCCCGCCTTTGACGAGCTGGGGCTTTCCGAAGAGATGCTTCGTGCTATCGAGAACCTGGGCTACACGGCGCCGACGCCCGTGCAGGCCGGCTCGATCCCCGTGGTGCTCGAGGGCCGCGACCTGCTTGCCGCCGCTCAGACCGGCACCGGCAAGACGGCCGCCTTCTTGCTGCCGACTATGAACAACCTGGAGCACATCGCTCCGCCTAAGCCCGTGCACGAGCGTGGCGGTCGCAATCGCCGTCGCGGCGCCAAGAAGCCCGAGGGCAACGGTCGCGGCCCGGTGATGCTCGTCATCACCCCCACGCGCGAGCTTGCCCAGCAGATCGACGAGGTCGCGAGCAAAATCGCCGACGTCACGGGCCACGTTGCCGTGACCGTCGTGGGCGGCGTGAGCTACAAGCCCCAGACCGCTGCCCTCAAGTACGGCTGCGACATCCTGGTTGCCACGCCGGGCCGTCTGGTCGACCTGATCGAGCAGGGCGCTTGCCACCTGGACGAGGTCAAGGTGCTGGTGCTCGACGAGGCCGACCGCATGCTCGACATGGGCTTTTTGCCCGCCGTCCGCCGCATTGTGCGCGAGACACCGGCCGAGCGCCAGACGCTGCTGTTCTCGGCGACCCTCGACGAGGAGGCCGTGGGTGAGATCACCGACCTGGTGAGCGACCCGGCCCGCGTGGAGATCGCGCCCGCCACGTCGACCGCCGACACCGTCGACCAGTTTGTGTTCCCGGTGTCCATCGAGGCCAAGAACAACCTGCTGCCCGAGTTCCTCAAAAAGGAGGGCCCGGAGCGCACCATCGTCTTTATGCGTACCAAGCACCGCGCCGACAGCTGCTGCCGTCGTCTGGAGCGCAAGGGCATCAAGGCCGCCGCGATTCACGGCAACCGCAGCCAGGCCCAGCGCGAGCGCGCGCTTTCTGCCTTCCGCGACGGCACCGTCGACGTGCTGGTGGCAACCGACGTGCTCGCCCGCGGCATCGACATCAGCGACGTGCGCTACGTCGTGAACTTTGACGTGCCGGCCGAGCCGACCGACTACATCCACCGCATCGGCCGCACGGGCCGCGCCGGCGAGCTGGGCTGGGCCATTACGTTTGTGACCGAGCAGGACGTCGATGAGTTCTACGAGATCGAGAAGCTCATGGACAAGACGGCCGACATCTACGAGGCCGGCGACCTGCATGTGGGTCCCAACCCGCCCGCGGTTGACCCCGAGCGCAATCCTGCGGCCTTTAAGGTCAAGAAGAAGACCAAGCGCGGCAAGTCCAAGAGCAAGAAGAAGCTTGAGCAGGCACGTCGCGACGGCAAGCGCAACGGCGATGACTACGGCGATGTTGCCGGTCGTTCCAACCGCGGTCGCGACGAGCGCCGCAGCGACGGCGAGCGCCCGAGCCGTCTCAAGCGCGGCGGCAAGACCCGCGTGCGCGAGGGCGTTCAGGCTCGCGTGGACGAGGCCGTGGAGAGCGTGGCTCGCGAGGTGGCTGCCGAGGAGCGCGGCGGTGCTGGTGTCGTTGAGCAGGCCCCGCGCGGCAACCGTGCCGAGCGCCGTGCCAAACAGTTCCAGGGCGAGGCGCATCGCCGTCGCCGCGAGGACGAGGATCGCGGTGGCGGTCGTCGTGTCGAGCGCGTGGACGAGCGCCG
>CABUZD010000022.1 GCA_902495945.1 uncultured Collinsella sp. | reverse complement strand
TTTTGGTCTTTGGTTCGGAATAGTGTAGTGCTGGCGGTCTATCTCTTGTTTTCGGTTGCTTGCTTCCTTACCGTACATGAGCATTTAGCTACGGAGTGTCACATGCCGACCCCGCCCTGGGCGAAGCTTCCAATCGCATGACGCTCGATGCCGACCATCGCATGTACGACTACAAGCTACGTCATGCAATGCACCTCGATCGACGCAATATCACGCAAGTTCACGCCGACGACTTCGAAATAAGCGATCGAATTTTTGACGCCTTTTCGATGCTCAACGAGGGCCGTTATTTCTTTATCGAGAACTTGGACAAACATCGCACCCTTTGGTCACAAGGTGCCTTGCGCGATCTTGGCCTTCCCTCGGAGCACATAGACAACTGTCGCGATTACTGGAAAACGCGCGTCCATCCCGACGACCTTGAGGCCTGCATCAACGACATCGACCAAGTCTACAACAGCACCAAGCACCGTCGCGTCATGCAATATCGTGTGCGCAACGCCGTCGGCGACTACGTCCTTTGCCGTGCTCGCGGGTTTCGTATCGACGGCGACGGAAATGTCCCCTCGCTCTATGTCGGTGAGCTCGTCAACCACTCACTTGCCGAAACCGTCGACGCCGCCACAGGCCTCGGAACGCAGCGCATGCTGGCCAACGCCATCGACGCCTGCCGCCGCGATCGTTGCGAGACAGGGCTTATAGCAGTGCGCGTTCGTGGCACGACAAAGCTCAACGAGCTCTACGGGGCCGAGGCTGTCGACAACATGCTTGCCGAATACGCTGGCCGCATGCTGTCGATCACCCGCGGCAGGAGCCGGGTCTACCGTTCACGAAGCGTCCAGTTCGTCGTGCTCAGCAACGAACTAGACCACGAGGCATTCGAGCAACTGACCCGCCACCTTAAAGAGGCCGTTTTCGCTCCTGTTCGAATCGCAGGCGACACCATTACTCCCGTCTGCCTTGTCGTCCCGGCCTTTTACGAGCACTTAACCCATCAAGCGACCGCCGTTTTAGGCGAACTCGACCGTCGCCTTCGCACGGCCGGCGGGCTTGTTCCCAACGACAGCCTCCCCATACCCGAGGCGGAGCGCAAAAGCGCCATAGCCGAACGTATCGACTCGCTCACGGGCCTCTATCGACCCAGCGAGTTTATGCGGCGCGCCAACGCATTTCTCGAGGCAAGGCGCAACGGCGCCTGGTGCATCGCCACGGTCGACATGGGCCACATGCGCCTGTTTAATGAATGGCACGGCCAGGCCGAGGGCGACCGCGTGCTCGCCGATGTGGGCACGGTCCTCAAGGACATCGAGAATGCCGATATGGGCGTCGCAGGATACTGGGGCCAAGATGACTTTTGCGTACTCATCCCCTTTAAGCACATCACCGTCCATCAAATCTACAACCGCGTTCGCGAGGCAGTAGCTAGGCATGATGACGGCGTAGGTTTTTGGCCGTCCATGGGCGTTTACCCCATCGACTCCAGTGAGGAAATCACCATCGATGCGCAGGCGAAGGCCATGTTTACCAATCGGCGCGCAAAAAACGACTTCAAGGAGCGCATTGCCATTTTCTGCCCCGCGGAGTACGAGCGCGAAGTCGTGTTCCACCGCACGCTGACCGAATTCCAGTACGCGCTCTCGGACGGTCGCATTACCTACCACTTGCAACCCCAGGTCGATATGGAAACCGGCGAGATTATTGGTGCCGAAGCGCTCACCCGCTGGATTGACAAGGACGGCTCTCTCATTTCGCCCGCAACGTTTATCCCCGCACTCGAGGATAGCGGCTTTGTAGTGACGCTCGACAAGTACATTTGGCAGGGTGTCGCCATATGGCTTCGCGAGCGTCTCGATCGCCGTCTTCGCGTGGTTCCGGTCTCGCTTAATGTGTCGCGCGTGGATATCCTTGCCTGCGACGTTGCCGAACATATGGGGGCGCTCGCCGCCCAATACAACCTACCGCCCGAGCTCATGCGTATCGAGATCACCGAGACGGCTTATACGGGAGAATCCGAGGCCGTGGATAAGCTGACCGCAGATCTGCACACCCGCGGCTTCTCGACCTATATGGACGATTTTGGCACCGGTCAGTCCACGCTCGCGATGCTCAAGAACGTCAACGTCGACGTCATCAAGCTCGACCGCACCTTTGTGCCCACCGACCGCGATCAAGGCCGCAGCACGCAAATCATTTCATCGATGCTCGAAATGGCGCAGTCGCTCCATCTACCCGTCGTGGTCGAAGGCGTCGAGACAAATGAGCAGGCGAACATGCTACGACAAATGGGCGCCCGCTACGCTCAGGGCTTCCTCTACTACCGCCCCATGCCGGCGAAGGATTTTGAGGCATTGCTCGATGGTGGCAATAACAACTGATACGCTCGCGCGCAAAACGCCACCGTCGAAGGGGGCATTTGTCTCCATTAGCTAACTTATATCCCCAATTCAAACCGAATTGGGGATATGATACAAACCGTTGTTCCGCCCAAGGAGGTTATCCATCATGAACGAGTCATATCGCCTGGGCGAGCAATCGATTATTGCCTATCTTCAGCAACTTGCGAACGGCGTCTCGACCGCTGAACTCGATGTTGCCGCGCTGCCTGCTGAGCTACGCGCCGTTGGTGAGCAACTGCAAAAGACGCATGCCATCCTGCAACAAGAGCGCCAGCTGCTTGAGCGCAACGCCTATATCGATCCGCTCACCAACTTGGGCAACCGCAACGGATTCGACCGTCACGTCGAGCAACTCTGGCGCAAAGGCGACCCCTTCACCTGCGCCTATATTGACATCGACCATCTCAAGCATTGCAATGATAGGTTTGGCCACGCCGAAGGCCATCGCTATATTCTGAGCATCTGCCGCACGCTCTCCGAAACCATGGAGCACGATGAGATGCTGTTCCGTATCGGTGGAGACGAGTTTGTGCTCATCTCGCCCTCCGCAAACGAGATTGAACTCGAGCAGCGCTTGGAGCAGGTGCGTACCAGGCTGATCGAGGCGAGCTCAGGTGGCAAGGCGCCCATGATCGGCAGCTTTAGCTTTGGCTGCTCGCGCGTCGATCCACTTGCTGGCGACACGCGTCGCCAGATGACGATGGATGCCGATCGCAAGATGTATCGCTATAAGCTTATGCATCGTGTGCAGCAACCGAAAGACGATGACGCGCCGCAACGCCCAATCGTTGATCAGCTTCCCTGCAACGACCGGGTGTTCCAAGCGATCTCCATGAGCTCCGAGACGCGCTATCCGTTTATCCTCAATCTCGATACGGGAGAATCGCAATGGTCGGTTAACGCCGTGCGCGATTTTGACCTGCCCTCCCAGCACCCTTTTAACTCACTCGACATGTGGCTCGCCCGCGTCCATCCCGAGGACCGCGACAACGTACGTGCCGAGCTCGACATGGTGATAAACGGCACGTGGCACTTCCACTACATGCAGTATCGCGTAATGGATGCCACCGGAAAATACGTGCTTTGTGACTGCACGGGCTACCGCTTGGACGGCACCGATACCGAGCCCGGCATGTATGTGGGCATTATCATCAACCGAAGCTTGGCAGATACGACCGACTCGGTAACGGGCCTGGGCGATGTCCACGCGCTGGTCAACGCTATTGGAGAGATGCGCCGCGTGGCGCGCGAGGCAGGCTTTATTGCCATTAAGGTCGACGATATCGCCGAAGTCAATGCCCGCTTTGGATTCGATGCAGGCGACCGCGTGCTCGCCGAAAGCGCCGCCTGCCTCATGGACTGTTCGCGCGGCAAGGGTCGCTTGTTCCGCTCGACGGGACCAATGTTCGTGGCGCTTTTCGATGAGCTCGGCCCCGAGGCAATCGACGAGCTCGCAAACGAAATCGAACGATTCCTGGGTTCTCCCGTGCTCATCGGCTCGCTTGAATATCAGCCGCCCATTCGTGTGGCGACGCTTCATCTGGACGCTGTCAATCGACAGCCCGTTTCCATTTTGAACGAGCTCAAAGCGTTGCTCGGTAAAGCCGTGCAGGTGCCAGGTACCAAACTGGATTAGCACCGCGCCCGCACCGCCTCCCCCATCGTGCGATAATCCTCTGCAGAAGTCACCAACAGCAGAGGGAGTTTGTGATGAAGGTTCTTTTGGTCAATGGCAGTCCCAAGGCAAACGGCAATACCGCCCGCGCACTCGCCGAGGTCTCCGAGCAACTCAACGCCGAGGGCATCGATACCGAGGTGTTCCAGCTGGGCGCCAAGCCCATTCGCGACTGCATCGGTTGCGGCCAGTGCGGCAAGCTCGATTGCCGCTGCACCTTTGACGACGACGTGGTGAACGAGCTGATCGCTGCCGCCGAGCAGGCAGATGGCTTTGTCTTTGGCTCCCCCGTCTACTATGCGCATCCCAGCGGACGCATCCTCTCGGCTCTCGACCGCGCATTCTATGCTGGCAGCAAGGCCTTTGCGCACAAGCCGGGTGCCGCGGTCGCCGTCGCCCGCCGTGGCGGCACGTCGACCACCTTCGATGTACTCAACAAGTACTTCACTATCAACCAGATGCCCGTGGTGGCCTCCACGTACTGGAACAACGTCTTTGGTGCCATGCCGGGCGAGGCCACCCAGGACGCCGAGGGCCTGGCCACCATGCGAAACATCGGCAAAAACATGGCCTGGCTCCTGCGCTGTATCGAGGCAGGACAGGCCGCCGGTATCAACGCACCCGAGGCAGATCGAGCAACGACCAACTTCATTCGATAGAGCGGCGGAGCATGAATATCCAGATTTTTGGAACCAAAAAGTCTTTCGATACCAAGAAGGCCCAGCGCTATTTTAAGGAGCGCCGCATTAAGGTGCAGTTTATTGACCTTAGGGAAAAGGAGATGAGCAAGGGCGAGCTCACGAGCGTGATGCAGGCGGTCGGCGGCATCGACAAGCTGCTCAACCCCAAGGCCAAGGATGAGGAGACGCTCGCGCTCATCCAGCACCTTACCCCTAGCCAGCGCTTCGACAAACTGCTCGAAAACCAGCAGGTTCTAGCCGAACCCATCGTGCGCAACGGCAAAAAGGCCACCGTCGGTTATTGCCCCGATGTATGGGGAGCCTGGGAGTAGCCTGTGTTATTTGCCGGCGCGTGGGTATAAGAGCAGGCGTTTGGCATAAGATTCAACTGTAAGCCATGTCTAACAAAGGAGGGCACATGCCCAACAAACCCGTGAAGATCATCATGCTTACCGGATACCTCGGTGCCGGCAAGACCACGCTGCTCAACCACATCCTCGCTAACGACGGCGGCATCCGCGCCGCCGTGATCGTCAACGATATCGGCGAGATCAATGTCGACGCCAGTCTTATCGCCGACGGCGGCCTTTCCGAGACCGACGACCTCATCCCGCTCACCAACGGCTGCATCTGCTGCACGCTTTCGGACGACCTGGCCAACCAGCTGCAGGGCATTGCCGATTCGGGCAAGTTCGACTACATCATCATCGAGGCATCGGGTATTTGCGAGCCTATCCCCATCGCCTACACCATCTCGAGCTTCTGCGACGAGGCCAAGGTGGGCGGCGAGCCCAAGCTCGCGCTCGACAACATCGTGGCCGTGGTCGACTGCGCCCGCATGTACGACGAGTTCAACGGCGGTCGCGACCTGCTGGCTGAGGATATCGACGAGGACGACATCGAAAGCCTGCTCATCCAGCAAATCGAGTTCTGCTCCACGCTGATCCTTAACAAGACCGATACCGTGACGCCCGAGCAGATCGCCGAGCTCAAGGCCATCGTGCGCAGCCTGCAGAAGGACGCCGTGATCGTCGAGGCCCAAAACGGCGAGGTCCCCATGGAGGAGCTGCTCGATACCGACCGCTTCGACTTTATGCGCGCCTACAACTCCGCCGCCTGGATCGAGGCCATGGAGCATCCCGAGGAGCACGACGACCCCGAAGTGCTCGAGTACGACATCGAGACCTTTGTGTACTCGCGCCGCAAGCCGTTTGACCTGCAGAAGTTCACCGATTTTGTTGAGCAGGAGTGGCCCGACGAGGTCATCCGCGTCAAGGGTCCGCTGTGGCAGACCGGCGATCCGGACATGTGCTACATGTTCGAGCAGGCCGGCCACCAGATGCGCCTGATGGAGAACGGTCTGTTCGTTGACTCCGCGCCCGAGGGCGAGAAGCAGAAGATCATCGACGAGAACCCCGAGATCATGCAGATTTGGGACGACGAGACGGGCGACCGCATGACAAGCCTGTGCATCATCGGCCGTCACATGGACAAGGATGCGCTCATCGCCTCCCTCGATGCCTGCCTGACCGACTGGCACCGCGCCTAGGTTTATCCAAGCGGGCATTTTTCCGCCTACGTAACCGCCAAACCACCACGAAGGTGCCCTTCGTGGTGGTTTTTCGTTCTGAGCCAAGGAGATTCATGTTCAATATCGTGCTGTATGCGCCCGAGATTCCGGCCAATACGGGCAATATCGGCCGTACCTGCGTGGTCACCGGTGCCCATCTGCATCTGGTGGAGCCGCTGGGGTTTTCCCTCGATGACAAGACGGTACGTCGCGCCGGTCTGGGCTACTGGCAAAATTTGGACGTGACTACCTATGCCGGCTGGGAGGATTTCCTTGCGCGCAACGGCCTCTCCCCCGCCGATGGCCATCTGCATCTGCTGACCAAAAAGGCACGCCGCACCTATGCGCAAAGCACCTACCGCGACGGTGACTATTTGGTCTTTGGCAGCGAGAGCTCGGGCATTCCCGAGCCACTGCTTGCCGCGGCGCCCGAGCGCTGCGAGCGCATCCCGATGCTGCGCGATTGTGACTCACTCGATAACGCCGAGGCCTGGGAAGCTCACGAGGAATCGCTCGGGCATACCGAGGACAGCCACGAGACCATCCTTCAGCAGGATATCTGCGGCAACTTCGTCAACCCGGACGACTACCGCATCAGCGCACTCAACCTCTCCAACAGCGCCGCCATCGTCCTCTACGAAGCCCTACGCCAAACAGGCTTTCCGGGAATGTGACAAAGGGACAGTCTCGTTGTCATATCGGACAATTGTCACATTGACACCCTTCAAACGAAATCAGAGATGCCCGCTATCGCAACGTAAGGCATCGCGATAGCGGGCATTCAGCTGAACCAGTAATTTGATTTCAAAGGTAGATATTAATCTTCGAATTCGACATTGACCCTTACGTCTGGACCACAGAACGTCGACACCTGCTTTTTCACCAGTTTTACTGCACGTTCATCAGATTTTTCCAGCATGCCACTTTCTTGAACCTTTTGCCTCTGGTCCTTATCAGCCTGCTGAAGCAATTTATTTAAATCGTCCGTACTGACCTGATTCCAATTAAGAAAACCATTGTCCTCAACGTACTTTTTAAGCGAGTTCGGATCCGTTGACAACGTCACGATCTCGGAATGCGGAAGCGTAACATTAACAGATTTTATTACCGACTCGTTGTTTTTCGAACGATGGGCTTTTACCTTCAGGTTCTCATCGTCTACGTTCAGGCCGATATCCGCCTTGCCATCGATGGTCGCTACATATCGCTTAGTAGTAAATGGATTGTTAAAACCAAACGGATTCCCTGCATCGTCAATATATAGAACCTGAGTAAAATCGTATTCGTAGGTAAGCAACTTCGTTACCGGCTTAATTTCTTCCCGAATCGAATCATCGCTTATAACGGTCTGATCGCGCGTCAACCACAGGTACACGCAGCCGCCGCAAGCTGCAATCAAGCCTAACGCCAATAGGGCGACAATTATCTTCTGGCCAATTGTTTTAAACGGATTGGAAACGCTCATTTAGCCCTTGTCCTCCAGTTGTCCTCAGGGTAATTACGGACTCAATTCATTTATATTGGGTTTTGATGTCAACCAATTCAGAAAGGAAGGACTTAAATCCAACATAATATGAATACACATTCATACGTTTATTTAATACCTATTCTGCTGCACGTAACTTTAGAAAGATTGGGGCACAGACCATAGGCCGGCACCCCAATCCATACATAGGCATCATAACGCGTTGATCATTCGATCATATGCCCAACTTAATCAACTGAAACGCTGACATCCATCCGCTGATCTCGGTCGCTATATCCGATCATCAGTTCCCGTCCCTTTTTATCCTTTGCGCAAAAACTGCTGTCATACGAATATTCGATGTCCTTGTATCCCTTTTTCTTGCAAGCTTTGATGTATTTGTCGTACCCATCATGATCGATGCCAAATGCGACAAACGAAAGGCAGTCTTTTTCGTCTAACGACGTATAAACGATAGGGCAGTCAGGCTTCGGCAAGGATTTTGCAAGGGCTTTTGTTGGCCAGTCATACGCCTTGACACCGCCCTTTGATGAAGTCGTATAGGTTTTCGACTTGAAACTATAGTACTCGAGATATATCTTTCCATCGCCGCCTAGATAGGCAATAGTCGCCACTGAAGGCTCCATCAGGTCATATTGATTCTGCTGGGCATTGGCGACATAGTCACCATGGGTAATGCACGGAACGCTATCAACCGATTCTCGCTTCTCGACGATTCGCTGGCTATCCGCCGTCATTTTCAGCGTTGAATAATCGTGCGTAGCCTCTTCCTCATCAAAAACGTCAGTAAACAGAAGTTTCTGCTCGTCAGTCAACTCCCCTTTCGGCTCAAACTGAATAGTGAACTGAGCAATATCGAAGCTCGATTTATTGTCATATTCAAATGTCATCATCTCGACGCCATCAACAACGCCTTCTGAGACGCTCCAGTTTAGTTGATCGATTTTTACTGAATCCTTCTTACCTGGCTTTGGCTTCTTTCCGCTTTTCTTAGTCGCTGCAAATGCGCATGTCGGACTCCAGCCGCGACCCGTAATTCCGAGTGGTAGAGAAATGCCGATTAGCGCCGCCGCGCTAAAAGCCAGAACTGCCGTAAATAACTTTTTCTTCATTACATATCCCTTGGTAGTCGTTTAACCTCCCCCTCGTCAAATAGCAGACGAATTGGCGACGCAGTGGCACTATTTGATTCAAGGGCGTGAACTGGATAAACATCGAGGGAAGGAGTGGGCCCTGTGCAATAAACTCCCCTCGTCAAAATGTCTAGCTAAAGAGGACGGGCAGACGGCGAACGGTCATATCCGTTCGCGTCCGCCCGTCTCCAACGATCAAACGTCGATGCGCTAACGTTCAAAAGCATTGCGGCCTCTTGTCTCGTAACCTCACCTCCTTCGAATGATTTGATGACATCGCGGTAGCTATCCGGACGTTCGAGCGTCGGTCTCCCAAATCTCACACCCCACAGACGCGCCGACGCGATACCCTCCGCCTGGCGCTGCTTTATGTTTTCACGCTCCACCTGAGCCACGTAGCTCAAAACCTGAAGCACTAGATCGGCAATAAAAGTCCCCGTAATTCCATTGGGTTGTTCGCGTGTATCAAGCAATGGCATATCGAGCACCACGATGGCAACGCGTTTGTCCGTCGTTAGGCGACGCCATTCATCGAGAACTTCACGGTAGTCGCGACCCAATCGATCGATACTCTTAATCACCAGAACGTCCCCTTCGCGCAGACGACGAAGAAGACGCTGGTACTGAGGACGCCTGAAGTCCTTTCCACTCGCTTTGTCAGCATAGATCAAATTCATTTGGACCGGAAACCGCTCCAGCGCATCCAGTTGGCGATCCAGGTTCTGATCTGCTGACGAAACTCGAGCATACCCATAGATTCTGTTTTTCATGATTGCCCCTATCAGCCGCACGATGGCAGCTTCAGATCATCTGAGAGCCCACTCACAATAGGGCGTGCAAATTTCGCGAATGGGTTGAACCCATTTTCGGGCTCCACCGTAAGCTATTCAAGCACCGCTTCGATAACGCACGACGCCAACCTGATACTTTGAAATGGAGTTAATCGTTTTTAACTGAAATTAACTAAAGTAAAATGAAGTTAAACGGCGGTGTGAAAGGAGAGCCGTGTGAAATATCTTGAGAACCCGTTTACCCCCAGTTTTGGTGAGGTTCCTGCCCATCTCGCTGGCAGACAACAGATTATTCGAGATTTGGACCGTGCCTTCTTGACCCAGCGCAGGCGCCCAGAATTGACCTCGATCTTCTCAGGCGCGCGTGGAACCGGTAAAACTGCTCTCATGTCATCGCTTGCGACAAGGGCAGAATCCCACGGCTGGATAGCCGTAAAGACGACCGCGCTCCCGGGAATGCTTGAGGAAATCGAGTTCGGGGCGAAACGTGCTGCCGGCCATCTTATCGACCCGTCCAACCACTTCGAAGTCACCGGTCTCGGAATTGCACCGCTCGGCAGCATCGAGGTCAGTCGCGTTCACGATGCCTCAACCTGGCGTTATCGCATGAGCGACATCATCGACCAGCTCAACGAGGCGGGCACCGGTCTGCTCGTCACGGTTGACGAGGTGGACCCGACACTCGACGAGATGATTCAGCTCGCAGCGACGTATCAGCACTTTGTGACCGATGGGAAACGCGTCGCCCTGCTCATGGCGGGACTTCCCAACAACGTCTCGACGTTGCTGAACCACAAGACGGTCTCGTTCCTTCGCCGCGCCCAACAATATCATCTGGGTCGCATTGCCGACTATGACGTACGCGAGGCCTTGATTCGCACGATCCAGGAAAACGATCGCCTGGCAGATGCTGAGGGAATCGATAGAGCCGTTCGCTCGAACTCTGGTTTTCCCTTCCTATTGCAACTCGTAGGCTACCGTGCCTGGGATCTCACAAGCGATTCGAAGGAAATCTCGTCACGCGACTTTGACCTGGGAATCAAAATCGCGCGCGACGAGATGGACGACCGAATCCTCGCGGCAACCTATCGGGAACTCACTGCAGAGGACAAGCGATTCCTCATCGCCATGCTCGATGACGAGGAAGAGTCCACCACCGCTGACCTTGTCGAGCGCCTTAAGCGTTCGCCGCAGCAGGTCTCCCGCTACCGACGCCGCATGATAGATGCCGGCATCATCGGGGAACGAGGACGAGGGCTCGTCGCATTTGAATTGCCATTCTTCCGCGACTATCTCGCGGCTCAATGCGTGAAATAGAAGTCAATGCGACAAAGGGGTGCCCCTTTGTCGCATCGCCTATAGATAACGACCGGTAATGCTCTTGGAGCAAGCTGCGATGTCGCCCGGCGTGCCGGCGCAGACGATTTGCCCGCCCGCATCGCCACCGCCCGGGCCCATGTCGATCACGTAATCGGCGTTACGGATAAGGTCGAGATCGTGTTCGATCACGATGACTGTGGCGCCCTTGGCAACGAGGCCGTCGAACACGCTCAGCAACACCTGAACATCGAGCGGATGCAGGCCAATCGTGGGCTCGTCGAATACGAATACGGCATCGTCCTGCACGCGGCCCATCTCGCTCGCAAGCTTAAGACGCTGCGCCTCGCCGCCCGAAAGCGCCGGCGTGGGCTCACCAAGCGTGAGATAGCCCAAGCCCAGGTCGTGCAAGGTCTGCAAGCGCGCCTGAACCTTCTTGAGGCCCAGTGTGGCGTCGAGGGCCTCGTCCACACTCATGTCCATGAGCTGCGGCAACGTAAGCAGACTCCCGTCCTTGCCCTCGCGATGGATATGCGAAGCCGCGTCTGCATAACGCGAACCGCGACATGCCGGGCAGACGATCTCGACATCGGGCAAAAACTGCACGTCGAGCGATATTGAGCCCGTGCCATCGCACGTAGGGCAGCGCAAGGCACCAGTGTTGTAGCTGAAGGCGCCCGCCTTGTAGCCGGCTGCCTTGGCCTCGGGCGTACGGGCAAAGGCGCGACGCAGCTCATCATGAATGTCGGCATAGGTCGCTACCGTCGAGCGCACGTTGGCACCGATGGGCGTGGCGTCAATCAGGTTGGCGCGTGCGATGCCCTCGGCGTCGACCCAGCGCACATGGCTTGGCAGGCGCTCGCCAGCTGCCTGCGCCTTAAGCGCCGGGATGAGCGTCTCGAGCACCAACGTCGTCTTACCCGAACCCGAAACGCCCGTCACCGCAACGAGACGGCCGCGCGGGATATCGACTTCGAGTGGCTTGACGGTATGGATGGCATCGGTTGCCATGCGGATATGTCCCTGGTCGAACATTTCGTCGTCAGTCACCTGCGGACGCAAGCGCTTGGACTCTGCGCGCAAAAACGGGGCGATGCGGCTGCCCCGCGATTGCTCGACCTCGTCTACCGTACCGGCAGCGATCACGTTACCGCCGCCTGCTCCGGCAACGGGGCCCATCTCGACCAGATAGTCGGCTTCTGCCAGTACGCGCGTATCGTGGTCGACAACAACCACGGTGTTGCCGTCATCCACCAGATCGCGCATCACGCCTACCAAGCCGTCGACATTGGCAGGATGCAAGCCGATCGAGGGCTCATCTAGCACATAAAGCACGCCCGTCGATCGGTTGCGCACCACGCGGGCGAGCTGGACGCGCTGACGCTCGCCCGTGGATAGCGTGGCGCCGGCGCGGTCGAGTGAAAGGTAATCGAGACCCAGGTCGACCAGACGACGGGCCACGCTCAAAAACGAATCGCAGATATCCGCTGCCATGGGCTGCATCTCGGCCGGCAAGGACGTAGGCACCCCGCGCACCCACTCAATCGCCTCATCCAGCGTCATGGCCGCCGCCTGTGCCAGATTGATACCGCGCACCTGGGGCTGGCGCGCAGCCTCGGAGAGACGCGTGCCGCCACAGTCGCGACATGGCCCCTCGCGCAAAAAGCGCGCAACGCGCTTGAGGCCCTTGTCGTCCTTAACCTTGGCGAGCGCATTCTCAACGGTATAGACGGCGTTGTAATAGGTGAAGTCAAGCGGCGTGGCGCCCTCACCGTTTTTTGGAACGTAGAGAATGTGCTTTTTAACCGCCGGACCATGGAACACGATGTCGCGCTCTTGAGGCGTAAGCTGGTTAAACGGCACATCGGTGCGTACGCCCATCTCGCCTGCCACCTGCTTCATCAGATCCCACATGAGCGTACCCCAGGGAAGCACTGCGCCCTCGTTGATGGTCTTTGACTCGTCGGGCACCAGGCTCGCCTCGTCCACCTCACGCATGACACCGGTGCCGCCGCAGGTAGGGCACGCACCACCGCTATTGAAAGCCAAGTCCTCGGCACCCGGCGCATAGAACTCGCGACCGCACGCAGGGCACGTGAGCGACAGACCAGCGGCCACGTTAAGGCTCGGTTCCACGCGCGTCCCGCAATGCGGGCACACGTGATGGGCACAGCGGCTAAAGAGCAGACGCAGACTATTGTTGAGCTCGGTCATGGTACCAAAGGTCGAGCGCACGCCCGGCACGCTGGGGCGCTGATGCAATGCGAGCGCCGCCGGCACGTGCAATACCTCGTCCACCTGGGCGTGTTCGGCCTGCGTCAGGCGACGTCGAGTATAGGTGCTGAGCGCTTCCAAGTAGCGACGCGAGCCCTCGGCATAAAGAACTCCCAGTGCCAGCGAACTCTTGCCCGAGCCCGACACGCCGGCAATACCCACGAGCTTTCCCAGCGGAATATCGATATCGATGTCCTTGAGGTTATGGACGCGCGCGCCACGCACCTCGATAGCCTGCGGACTCATCTTCTGTTCCGTCATCTTTATCACCCTACTCATGCCATAAAACTCGATCGCGAATGTACGCGCCCAGCATGGGCACGGTAAACCGGACGAGGCCGTATCCGGCAGCTTCGATGACGCGCTCGCGAATCAGGCTTGCGCGATATTTACTCGCCCAGCTCTGGGTGCGATCGCAGCGCTCAATGATGTCCGCCATGCGCGTCGGCTTGTCCTCGTCAACCGCCATGGCCTCGATAAAGAGGCGCTGTGGGCTGCGCAGCCCGTAATACAGGGGCGCGTCGACCGCTTCATAGAACTCGGAGACGGCATCGGCGTAGCCAGCCTCGACATCGCGCTCTTCAATGACCCGCGAGTCACGCCGGACAGCAGCCCGCCACATGTAATATCCCACCAGCTGGACCATATAGGGATGCCCCATGCTCTTGTGTGCCGCAAGGTCCGCCGTCTCCGCATCAACGCAAAGACCAGCGCCTTTGACCGTCTGGATATATGAATCGCGCACCTTGGGCAAAGAAATCGCCCCCAGCGTACGCTGCTGGGCGCGGCGCAAAAACGTTACGCTCGGCTCTTCGAGCAAGTCATCAACCATACTGGGCAAGCCGGCAAAAACCAGCGCAAGACCGCGCTGGTCGCTATCGGGCAAGCCCGTGGCATCTTGATCTCCGAGCACTTGTTGATAGAGAACGGCCAGCGCCGCCAGTTCCTCGATAGACACAGATTGGGCCTCGTCAATCGCAAACAGTAAGCCCTTTCCCGGCCCGAGCTTCTTGAGGCGTTCGTTGACCAGCCCTCGCAACGTCTCGCCCTTTGCTCGCGCCGCCTCGACCGACATCCGGCCAAACGACGGACCGAATTCCATTGACGTCACAACGGGTTTATTCGAGCGAAGCGCGTCGGCTAAGCGGTCGCATAAGCCAAGCGAAGCGGAATCGGAGATAACCGCCCATCCGCGCTCGCTGGCTAGACGTTGCAGCTCCCGCAGGAGAACCGTTTTGCCGCAGCCGCGGTTTCCCGTAATGAGCATGAGCCTACCTGGCGCTCCGGTGCCGTTGTCGAGTCCTTCCTCAAAATCTTCGATGACCGACTCGCGGCCGATGAGTATCGGAGGCCGCTTACCAGCCGTGGGCTTAAAGGGATTTGGATTCATGTCGGCCTCCTCGGATTGGCAAACCCTGGTAATAGTTATACCAACTTGTACCGAGTTACACCAATAGCATACGACAAAGGAACTGACCCTCTATCACCTATGGCAGAAGAACTCCGCGTCTGCTGCTCGCCAGGGGCGGAAGGTGGCGGGATCGATCTTTACGTGCGCCGCGGCGGGTACGTCGTACCATTTGACCGTGTAACCGGCACCGTGAGAGCAAAAGACCGAATCGGGCGTGTTGGGCAGATCGGCCTCGGGCTCATAGGCGGCCGCCTCGATGACGCGCTCAGCATCATGGCAAGCCGCATAGCCGGCAAACTCTAGGTACAGATGTCCGCGACCACTCGTGTAGGTGGCTACCTCCAGCGCATAATCCTGCACCTCGGATGCCGGCACGCGACCCACAAGCTTCGCCCGGCCCTCCGCCATCGTCGGCGGCTCGTACTCGGCACCCATGCGCGTGACATCCGAGAGCGCCCGGCCCACGCACTCCCCCGGCACCTCGAGCTCAAAGCGATACCACGGCTCCAACAGCACCGCCGCGCCAGCCTCACGCGCCTGCATCAAACCCTGGCGAATCGCGCGGTACGTGGCCTGGCGAAAGTCGCCGCCCTCGGTGTGTTTGGCATGCGCGCGGCCACCTGTGAGCGTAATGCGCACATCGGTGATGGGCGAGCCGGTCAGCACGCCCAGGTGATCACGCTCCATAGCGTTGGTGAGTGCCAGACGCTGCCAGTTAAGATCGAGCTCGTCGGTCGAGGTCACGGTGCCAAACTGTACGCCCGAACCCGCTGGCAACGGCTCCAGGCACAGATGCACCTCGGCATAGTGGCGCAGTGGCTCAAAGTGGCCCACGCCCTCGACCGGCTGCGAAATAGTCTCCTTATAGAGAATGCCGCCGGGCTCAAACGCAATCGAAAGACCGAAGCGATCGGCCAGCACCCGCTGCACGACCTCGAGCTGCACGGCACCCATCAACTGCAAGTGAATCTGCTCCAGATGAGTATTCCAGCTTACGCCGAGCATGGGATCTTCGTCCGCCAGCTCAGTCAACGCTTTGAACACCGCATGGACATCGTGTTCGCCCGGAAGCACCGTATAGGTGAGGACTGGCGCAATGACGGGCGCATCGCACGCGGATTCCGCGCCCAGGGCGTCCCCTGGGCGAACGTGCGCAAGACCCGTCACGGCACAAATACCGCCAGCAGCAACTTCTTGGGCAAGCCCATACTTCTCGCCGTTATAGATGCGGACCTGATCGACCTTCTGCTCCCACGCCTCGGTACCGGAACGTCCATTAATCACCTGTTTGGCATGCAGCGTGCCGCCGGTCACTTTAACCCAAGCCAAGCGCTCGCCGCGATCCCCGCGGCTGACACGATAGACGCGCGCGGCAAACTCCGGGAGCCACGCCTGTTCGCGCATCAGCGCGCATATGCCATCCAGCAGCTCGTCCACGCCTTGGTCCTTGAGCGCCGAGCCGGCAAAGCAGGGAAAGAGCTTGCGCTTGGCAACCATGCGCGACAGCGTCGCGACGGAAAGCTCACCCGCCTCAAGAAACTCCTCGAGCGCCGCCTCGTCCAACGCAGCAGCGTCCTCCTGAACGGCGCCGCCCGCAAGCAGTTCGTTGGCATCCAGGCAGCCCTCGGAAAGACGCTGCCCGAGTTGTGCCAGCAAAACATCGCGGCCGGGATTCTCCAAATCGATCTTGTTGATGAAGATGAACGTCGGGATGTCATAGCGTGCAAGCAGGCGCCACAGGGTTTCGGTGTGCCCCTGCACGCCATCATTGGCGCCCACCACCAGAATCGCGTAGTCCAGGGCACGCAGCGTGCGCTCCGCCTCGGCAGAAAAATCAACATGGCCGGGAGCGTCCACGAGCATAACGTGAGTTTCGCCGTGGTCAAGCACAGCCTGCGACGAGAAGATCGTAATGCCGCGCTCGCGCTCGATCGCGTTAGTGTCCAGATGCGAATCGCCATCGTCCACGCGGCCGCGCTTGCGGATGCGACCCGCGTTGAACAGCATGGCCTCGGCCAACGTGGTCTTGCCGGCATCGACATGCGCCAAGATTCCAACGACCGCTTGCTTCGACATGGCTCTCCTCTTATTACGAGCCCATCGCACGCGGCAACGGGCGTTCACGCTCCACACTGGATGATACAATTTACGAGCCGGCGGGCGAAGCGAGCCCTATCCCCCGACCGAGCTCATCGTCCCGCGTTGCCGCGCGGCGATTTTCGTAGGTTCGCGCCTTGCGAAAGCCGGCACCTCCCCTTTTTGTCTGCCCGGGCTCATCTGGGGCGATAACAACGCGTGCCCCACAACAACGCGTTTTACCAAAAATGGCCCCACTCGGGGCCATTTTCATTTCGGTGAAACGCTGGTATGTGGCTCGGCCTTTATGCCTCGCGCAGCCAATCGAACGCAACACGCGGCGTGCCGTCTGACACATACACGACACCGGCACGCTCAAACCCTGCCTTAATACTCGCACCCTGCATGGGCAGGTTGTCCTGATGCGTGTCGATACGCAGGTGATCGGCACGCTCTTTAGCGAAGGCAAACATCGCAGCCGCGATACCGTGCACGGTGCCATCGGACGCCACACGGTGCAGTACGGCGTACGGAGTGTCGCTTCGCCATTGACCGTCCTCAATGACGTCATAGCACTCGTCCGGGCCCGGTAAAAAGGCAAACGTCGCCACCACGCGGCCGTCGACTTCACACACATAGCTGCCACCGGCGGCGATATCGGCAGCCAGCTGCTCGGCAGAAGGCGTGCCCTCGGGCCACTGCATGGCGTTGCCATGCGCGCGCATAAAGGCACGAGCGGCATCATAGATGGCCATGACGGCGGGAATGTCGGTATCGAGGGTTTTTCTGATCATCACGCGGCGACCTCACGTTTATTGGTATCACTTTGATTGAGCAATGATACCAACGTTTTGAGAAGGGCGCGAAGCAGATGGGAAGCAAAAAGCGAGCCGCCTGGTCAAAGGCCAAAAGCGAGTTTTTGGGCGCTGCTACCGGCGGCGATATGAGCGACCTGTTTGCGCGCGAAAACGAGCGCCGCGACGCCCTGGACGCCGAGCGCGATGAGGCCTGGCGCTACAAGTCGTGCGAACGCAAAAACCGTTACGACACACGCGCCGAGGCCGAGGCCGTTATGGCCGACTGCGAAAACCGCGGGCGGCGCGGTTTGGCCTGCTACAAATGCGAATACTGCGGCGGCTGGCACCTAACGTCGCACCCTTGGAAATAGACCCCGCATCGGCACGGCACTGACGGAACGCCGGCCATCGCACGAAAGCTACGGGCGCGGCGGCACCAAAACATCGTAACGAACGGCCTTGCCCGCAAGTTGATAGCTCGGCTTAACGCCGGCAAGCAGTGGCCCCTTCACCGGTCGCTTGATAACGACCTTGCGCGGGTGCACCGCAAGCGCAGCTTCGACCAACGTCTCCTCATCGGCGCACGGCTGTTCCAGATGATGCAAGAGTTGGAACTTCTTTTTAACCGCCGCGCTCTTGGTGCGCCCGGGAAACATGGGGTCCAGATACACCACGTCGGGAGTGGTGAGCTCGCCCTGCCCGATCAGCCCTGCTGTATGGCGAAGGCCGGCAATGCTGTCCTCGCCCGCATGAAGGCGCATGCGAGCCACGACAGCCGCAAGCGCCGGATCATCCGCCGCGCGCTCCAGGGCATCCTTGAGGAGCGCCGCAATCACGCAATCCTGCTCGTACAGATCGACGATAAAGCCCGCAGCCGCCAGCAACAGCGAATCCTCGCCAAAGCCTGCCGTGGCATCAATCGCCCATGGGCGCTCGATGCCTTTTGCGCGCGCAGCCTTTACCAGCAGCTCTTGCTGCAGACGGCCCTGCTTGAACCGTGGAAGCATGCGGCCAAAATCGGCACGCAGCTCCATCGTGCCGTCGGTGAGCGTGAGGCCCTCGGGCTTCCCGGTCAGCTCAAGCCCCGCGGCCCGAGCAACAGAAAAGGGATCGACGACGCCCATGGGTACTCCTTAACAAGCAAAACGAATACGTGAGCGCCGTTTATGCCGACACCCAACCGTCCGCTATTGTCCCACATGCGACATGGCCCACAGCATCCCAATGCAAAGCACCGCCATCAATCCCGTGCACACGGCAGCGATCACAGAATCACCCATGCGCCTTCCCAACGACCGTGGCTCACACACTTGCTCGACTCCGTACATCATAGCTCCTCCTTGAGACCAGCTCCTTGTTACGGCCTCATCATCTCAGCGCCGCGCATACGCTGCCATCGATTTGACTTACGCCCAGCTTTCCTTTTTGAAAGGTTGGGTTTGGCTGCGCGGGCTCAATGCGCTTTCAAACGCATGCATCGCCGCGTTGAACTACAATGTGCTTCACCATATGTGCAGTACATTGGGTGCGCCAAGTTGGCGTACTCATATCGAAAGGACCAGCCATGAGCTTCACTCGCAAGACTCTCAAAATCCTTGCTCTCATCTACTTTGTTTTGGGCATCGCCAGCCTCGTCACCGCCGGCGTCGGTATCGCCACGGGCGGTCTTGATTCCACGTACGGTTCGTACGCCACGCTCGCAGCGGTCGTGCTTATCGCCAAGGGTCTCGTCGACCTTGCCGCAGGCGTCGCCGGTATCAAGGGCGCCAACAAGCCTTCGCAGGTGGACGGCGCGTTTAAGCTCGGTATTGTTGCCGCGGTCGCCACGCTTGCCCAAGCGGTGCTCACGCTTCCCGCGTTTGGCGGCGACGCCATCAACTTTGGCGCCTTTGTCATCGTGGTGTACGACCTGTTCTTTGTTCAGCAGGCACACGCCGTTAAGGCCGAGAACAAGGACCGCCTGTAAGCGGTCGCTTCTCATAACCTCTGCAGCCAAGTAACTAAAAAGGGCCGATCGCGCATCTCCGCGGTCGGCCCTTTACGTTTGACCAGATAAAACCTGCCAAAATAAACCTGTCCCTTTTTGGCAGGTTGTTAGCTGTGACGGTACTCGGCGATGATGAAGTCGATATCGATCTGGAGCGTGTCCAAGTTTGCCAGG
>CABUZD010000021.1 GCA_902495945.1 uncultured Collinsella sp. | reverse complement strand
GGGGCGGGAGGGGCCGAGTTTCCTCCTGAGCGACTCTGCTTGCAGCCGGAGCGAAAGGGGGAAATCTCGGCCCCTCCCGCCCCGGCCGGCCAGGTCAACTACACTGTGTGCTGCGGCAGGTCCTGCAGGGCGATGACGTCCATGCCCATGTCGTTGGCGCTGCCGTGACCCTGCTGGTCCTCGCGCACGGCCTCGATGGCACTCACGTACGTGTTGGCTGCAGACATCGCCGTCACGCAGGTCACGCCGCGACGCACGGCCTCGGTACGTAGCAGGTAGCCATCGCCACGCGAGCCCGGACCGTACGGCGTATTGACGATCACCGCGATCTTGCCATCGGCGATCAGGTCACCGATGTTGGGACGCTCGCCGTCGTGCGGGCCGCTAATCTTCTCCACGACCTCACACGTCACGTTGCCGCCGCGCAGCACGCGCGCCGTACCCTCGGTGGAGCAGATGTCAAAGCCTAGGTAGCGCAGGATGCGGGCGACCGAAAGGATATGGCGCTTGTCGCGGTCGCACACGCTGATGAACACCTTGCCAGCGCTCGGGTCGGGCAGCTTGTAGTCAATCGCCAGCTGCGTCTTGGCGTATGCCTCGGGATAGCTCTTGGCGATACCCATGACCTCGCCCGTCGACTTCATCTCGGGCCCCAGGATAACGTCGGCGCCCGGGAAACGGCCCCAGGGCATAACGGCTTCCTTCATGCAGAACCAGTCCAGCTGACGCTCGTCGCTCGGCAGGCCCAAGCTCGCGATGGAATCGCCCGCCATGATGCGCGCCGCGCACTTGGCCAGCGGCACGCCGGTGGCCTTGGAGATGAACGGCACGGTACGGCTGGCACGCGGGTTGGCCTCGATCACGTAGACGGTCTCGCCCTTGATGGCATACTGCACGTTGACCAGGCCGCGTACGCCCAGTGCCATCGCGATGCGGCGTGTGGTCTCGCGAAGCTTTGCCTGCAGGCTCTCGCTAAAGCTGAACGGCGGGATGCAGGTCGCAGAGTCGCCGGAGTGAATACCGGCCTCCTCGATATGCTCCAGAATGCCGCCGATGTAGACCTCTTCGCCATCGCACAGGGCGTCGACATCGGACTCGATCGCACCCTCCAGGAAGCGGTCCAGATACACCGGATAGTCGGGGCTAATGCGCGCGGCCTCGGCCATGTAATCGCGCAGATGCTCGGCATCGTAGGCGATCATCATGCCGCGGCCGCCCAGCACGTAGCTCGGACGCACCAGCAGCGGGTAGCCAATGTGTGCAGCCACGGCCTCGGCCTCCTCAAACGAGGTTGCCTGGCCCGCCGGCGGATACATAATGCCCAGCTTGTCGAGCAGGGCGGCAAAGCGCTCGCGGTCCTCGGCAAAGTCGATGGCATCGGGCTTGGTGCCCATGATGTTCACGCCGCTTTCCTCGAGCATGCGCGCCAGCTTAAGCGGAGTCTGGCCGCCGAGCGTCACCACGACGCCGTCGGGTCGCTCAACATCGATGACATCCATGACGTCCTCGTAGGTGAGCGGCTCAAAGTAGAGGCGGTCGGACGTGTCGTAGTCGGTCGAAACGGTCTCGGGGTTGCAGTTGACCATGATGGTCTCAAAGCCGCGGGCCGCCAGCGCGTAGCTCGCGTGCACGCAGCAGTAATCGAACTCGATGCCCTGGCCGATACGGTTGGGGCCGGCGCCCAGGATCATCGCCTTGGGCTTGTCCGCCGGCGTGGTCTCGTCGGGAGCCACGCACTTCTTGGCATCCGGGCTCGTGCGGTAGATGTTCTCGTACGTCTTGTAGTGGTACTCCGTGGCGCTCGAGAACTCCGCAGCGCAGGTATCGACCGTCTTCATGCTGGGAACCACGCCAAGGCCCTTGCGATAGGCGCGCACAAAGCGCTCGTCCGAGCCGGTTAGCGCGGCGATCTCGGCGTCGCTCGTGCCGTACTGCTTGAGCAGACGCATCGCGTCGGCGTCGATATCCTCCACACGCAGGCCGCGGATGCTCTCCTGGACCTGCACCATATCGTTGATACGGTTGAGGTACCACGGATCGATACCACAGATGGCGTGGATGCGCGCGACATCCCAGCCACGACGCAGGGCTTCGACCACAAAGAAAATGCGGTGCTCGGTCGGCGTTGCCACGGCCTGAGCGAGCTCATCGTCGCTCAGCTTGTCGGCACCCTCTTTGCCACCGGCGCAAATACCCTGGTGGCCATCCTCCAGCGAGCGCATGGCCTTGCCAAAGGCCTCCTCAAAGGTGCGGCCGATCGCCATGATCTCGCCCACGGCCTTCATGCGCGTGGTGAGCGTGGGGTCGGTGCCCTTGAACTTCTCGAAGGCAAAGCGTGGCACCTTGACCACGCAGTAGTCGATCGTGGGCTCAAAGCAGGCGGGTGTTGCCTTGGTAATGTCGTTGACGATCTCGTCGAGCGTGTAGCCCACGGCCAGGCGCGCGGCGGCCTTGGCGATGGGGAAGCCCGTGGCCTTGGAGGCCAGTGCGGACGAGCGGCTCACGCGCGGGTTCATCTCGATGACGATCAGGCGGCCGGTGTTGGGGTTCACGGCAAACTGCACGTTGGAGCCACCGGTCTCGACGCCGATCTTCTCCAGAATGGCGAGCGAGGCCACACGCATGCGCTGATACTCAAGGTCGGAGAGCGTCTGCGCCGGCGCCACGGTGATGGAGTCGCCGGTATGCACGCCCATGGGGTCGAGGTTCTCGATGGAGCACACGATGATGCCGTTGCCGGCGTGGTCACGCATGACCTCCATCTCGTACTCTTTCCAGCCCTCGATGGACTCCTCGACCAGCACCTCGTGGGCAGGCGAGAGCTCCAGGCCCTGGCTCACGATGGAGACGAGCTCCTCGTGGGTGTGAGCGATGCCGCCGCCGGCGCCGCCGAGGGTAAAGCTCGGGCGCAGTACGCAGGGATAGCCCACGCGCTCGGCGATAGCCTCGGCGTCGGCCACGCTGTAGGCATAGCCCGAGCGCGCGACCTCCAGGCCAATCTCGGCCATGGCCTCGTTAAAGAGCTTGCGGTCCTCGCCGCGCTCGATGGCGGCCAGGTCGCAGCCGATCATCTCGACGCCGTACTTGTCGAGCGTACCGTCCTTTGCCAGCTCGACGGCGGCGTTCAGACCGGTCTGGCCGCCCAGCGTGGGCAGCAGCGCGTCCGGACGCTCTTTCTTGATTACGCGCTCGATAAACTCGGCGGTGATGGGCTCGACATAGGTGCGGTCGGCCAAGCCCGGGTCAGTCATGATGGTCGCCGGGTTGGAGTTGACCAGGATGACCTCAAAACCATCCTCCTTGAGCACCTTGCAGGCCTGGGCGCCAGAGTAGTCGAACTCGCAGGCCTGGCCAATAACGATGGGGCCCGAACCAATGACGAGGATACGCTTGATGTCAGTACGTTTCGGCATGTTAGTTCTCCTCGGTCTCGGTCGCGGCAGTCTCGGCAAAATTCCAGCCAGCCAGGCGGTCCTTCGCGGTGTCGATGTCCAGGTAGTTCTCCTCGCCGTCCATGAGTCGCGTAAAGGCGGTAAAGAGATAGTGGGCATCGGTAGGGCCAGGCGAGGCCTCGGGGTGGTACTGGACCGAGAAGCACGGGGCGTCGAGCAGCTGGATACCCTCGGCGGTGCCGTCGTTGAGGTTCACATGTGTCAGGCGAATGCGGCCAAAGCGCTCGTTCATCACGACCGGCGCGACTCCGCGGCGCACCCAGACGCGCAGATCCCCATCGGCCGCATGCTCGGTCTCGCCGCCGGAAAGCTCGGGGACAAGCTTGCCCAAGCTGGGGAACAGCAGGCCAAAGCCATGGTTTTGCGCAGTGATCTCCACGCGACGGCTCACCAGGTTCATGACCGGCTGGTTGCCACCGCGGTGACCGAATTTAAGCTTTTCCATCTGGGCGCCGCAGGCCAGGCTGATCATCTGGTGACCAAGACAAATACCAAAGACCGGCACCTTGCCGATCAGCTGCTGCACCTGCTCGTAGGTCTCCACCACGGCGTCGGGGTCGCCGGGGCCGTTGGACAAAAAGACACCGTCGGGATTCATGTCGAGCACCTCACTCGCGGGCGTATCCCACGGCACGACGGTAAGGTCGCAGCCGGCGCGGACTAGCCCCTCCAGAATGCCGCGCTTCACACCGCAGTCGTAGGCGACCACTTTGTGACGGGCAGGAGCGGCAGCCGAAAGCGCAAAGTCATGCGTGGCAGGCAGGTCGGCGGACACAAACTCGTGAGGCGCGGGGCAGCTCACGGTCTTGACCAAATTCTCGCCCACCAGCGTGGGCGCTGCGGCCAGACGCTCGGCAAGCTCGTCGACGTCGAAGATCTCGGTCGAGATGATGCCCATCTTGGAACCGTTGTCGCGCAGATGGCGCACCAGAGCGCGGGTGTCGACACCCTCGATAGCGACGATGCCGTGGGCGCGCAGGTACTCCGGCACGCTGACGGCCGAGCGCCAGTTAGAAGGCGTGGCGCACATGTCGCGAACGATCATGCCGCGCATAGCCGGAGCGCTCGCAGGGCGCACGGCGTCGCCGGGGAAGGCCGACTGGACGTCGGTCTCGTCGATACCGTAGTTGCCGATCTGCGGATAGGTCATGGTTACGATTTGGCCGGCATAACTCGGGTCGGTCATGACCTCAAAGTAGCCCTCGAGCGAGGTGTTGAAGCAGACTTCGCCGGTCGCGGTGCCCTCAGCGCCGCATGCACGTCCATAAAAAATGGTCCCATCCTCAAGATACAGGATGCAGGGACCGCAGGTGCCCTTGCTGGTTTTGGCCAGCATACGCTGGCAAAGCTCGCTGGGCGCGAAGGTGCGGGCGGCAGCGCCCGCGGTATGGTTGTTCGCCATAGTTCTCCTTCCCGGTCTCACAGGACCGGCTTAAAGGTGTGTAGTTAGGCCTCGCGGTATTGTAACCGCAAGCATGCCTCATGGCGTTAATTTCATCGAAATGTTTACGAAATGATAATTATGACTTTCTATGCATAATGTTTTTTTAATCCCCGTCCCAGAAAAATCATCCCGCGTGGGCTTGTGGCTCACGCGGGATGATGGCCTCTTACTTTTTCTTGTCCTGTTCCAGCAGATCGGACGGTGAGCGATCGGGCTTGCCGCCGCGGAAAATCTCGCGGCCATGCAGACGATGTTCCAGGTCACGTTCGTCCTTTTCCTCGTCAATCTTGGTCTGGCTCACCACCGGGTCCTCAATCAACGACGACACCGAGTTCACCTGTTTTTGAATGCGCTCGGCGATGGTGTCATCCATACTCACGATGCGCATCTTCCAGTCGATATTCGTGGCGTTGGATGAGCTCTTGGTCCACACAAACGTCAGGATGGCGCTCTGGTGGCCCTGGGCGGGAAACATGCCAAAGAAGGAATCGTGCTGAATGTTGCTATCCTCGTCGATATAGGCGTGAACGTTATACACCACGCGGTCGATTTTATCGTTGAGCAGCGCATTGGTCGCAAGTGCCGCGGCCTGAATCTGCCCGTTGGACAGCAGCTCGAGCTCGTTGGCAGACGATGTGTCCAACACCGTCACCTCGACCGTGCCCGTACGCTCATCGGCTTCATCGACGGTAAAGTCGAGCGGGAACTGCGTAAAGCCGTTGCCCCACTCAAGGCCGCCCTTCAGCGCCGTCGAAACGGTATCGACCGAAACGCTCTCGGACAGGTTGGCGGTGTTCAGACGACGCATCACGCCGTAGCCAATCTGCATGCCCACGATCAGCACCAAAATACCGATGACCACGGCCATCGCGGTCTTCGTAATGGTATGGCTCACCTGCGAGCCCGAAGGATCGTCCTCGGACAGCGGGTCGATATGTTTTGCCTGGCTCGCGCGGTCCTCGCTGCGCAGCTGCGCTAGCGCCGCTTTGTCACCGCGCTTGGCCGCCGCCTCCTTCTCGCGCATGCGCTCGGTGCGCTTTTTGGCAAGCGTGGGATCCAAGACACCGGATGCATCGATTTCGGAGAATAACTCCGTCACTTCTTCCGGAGTCAAAGGGTTCTTGTCAGCCATAAACTTCCTGTCATATCAATCAGTCGAGCTCGTGCGCACGCGCACCTTCGAACTGCATTCGATAGTAACGGGCATAGGTGCCGCCACGGGCGAGAAGCTCCTCGTGCGTGCCACGCTCCACAACGCGACCATGCTCAACGGTCGCAATCTCATCGGCATGTTTAATAGTCGAGAGGCGGTGGGCGATGATAATCGTGGTGCGGCCGCGTGCCAGCTCTTCGAGCGACTCCTGGACTGCCTCCTCGCTCTCGTTATCCAAAGCACTCGTCGCCTCGTCCAAAATCAGGATCTTGGGGTTCTTGAGAAACACGCGCGCGATGGCAACGCGCTGCTTCTGTCCGCCCGAAAGACGGCTGCCGCGCTCGCCCACGACCGTGTCATAGCCCTGTGGAAGCGACTCGATAAAGGCATCGATGTTGGCGCGACGGGCGGCCTCGGCGATCTCTTCCGCTGTAGCGCCCGGCTTGCCGTAGGCGATGTTCTCGCCAATCGTACCGTCAAACAGATAGACATCCTGCTGCACCAGGCCGATGGCACGGCGCAGGCTCTGCTGCGTCACATCGCGCACGTCTTGGCCGTCGATGCTAATGGATCCGGCAGCCACGTCATAAAAGCGCGGCAGCAGCGAACAGGTCGTGGACTTGCCACCGCCCGAAGGGCCAACCAAAGCGATGGTCTGCCCGGGCTTGATGGACAGGTCCATATGGTCGATAACGGGACGCTCGTCGGCATCGCCCTCGCCCAGCTCAACATCCTCGTAGTTAAAGCACACGTCGTGATACTCCACGGCGCCGGCAGTCACCTGCAGATCCGTGGCGCCCGGCTTGTCCTGGATATCCGGCGCGGTCGAGAGCACCTCGTCCATACGCTTAAAGCCGGCGATAGCCTTCTGATACGTTTCGGCCGAATTGACGAGTGTCTCGAGCGGCGTGCAGAACAGCGAAATGTAGAGCGCGAAGGTCGCCATATCGACCGCCTGCAGCTGTCCCTGGGCGACCAGCCAGCCGCCCAGCAGCACCACGATCACATAGAGCACACCCGAGAGCAGGCCATACGTCGCGGTATAGACGCCCATGGCGTGATACATGTTCTCCTTGGACGAAAGGTAGCGATTGTTGGAGGCGCGGAACTTGAAGCGTTCGGTCTCCTCATTGGCAAAGCTCTTGACCACGCGCATGCCCGCCAGCGAATCCTGCAGCTGCGCATTGATGCCGCTGATTTTTTTGCGGTTGTCGCTAAAGACCTCGCGCATGCGCATGTTCTGCCAAAACATGATGACCGCAAACGCCGCCGTCACCACGGCCATGGCGAGCGCCAGCACCGGGGCGATGGTAAAGAGAATCACAAACGAGCCGATAATCTCGATGCCGCAGATGATGATCCACTCGGGCACGTGGTGCGCCGCCTCGCAGATATCGAACAGGTCGTTGACCACGCGGCTCATCATGTCGCCCGAGCTGTTGCGGTCGAAGTACGCAAAGCTAAAGCGCTCATACTGGTCGAACAGGTCCTCGCGCATCTTGGACTCCATGCGCGCGCCCATCACGTGACCCCAATAGCTCACAAAGTAGCGGCAGGCGCAGCGGATGGCATACATCAGCACCAAGCCCACCGCGATCATACCGAGCGCCTGCATAATAGCAGCCTGTCCCTGGGTAAAGAGCCCGCCGGTCAGATTGCGCAGAATGATGGGAAACGCAAGGTCGATGGCGGCAAGCACCAGAGCGCAAACAGTATCAGCAACAAAAAGCCCCATCTGGGGCTTGTAATAAGACAAAAACCTTTTCAGCATGTGATCCTCAAAGAAATATCAGCAACGTAAGGCCCTGAGACAAAGCAATCAGTAGTACTTGTCCCAGGGCTATCCCCACTCGTTAAAGCTCCGCGCTCCCAAGGCGGTGCGCGATGCTATCGCAGGCCAAGGCGCCTACGACGGTCTTGGCGTCTTCGATCTTGCCGTCGAGCACGGCGTCGATCAGCTCGTGCAGCGGCACCAGGTCCACGTTGACAAACTCGTCATCATCGGGGTTGGGCGCATCAAACTCGAGCTTGGTAGCCAAGTAGATGTGGATGATCTCATCGCAAAAACCGCAGGACGTGACAATCGACGTCAAAAAGCGAATACGACCAGCCCTAAAGCCCGTCTCCTCATGCAGTTCGCGCTTGGCGCAATCGAGCGGGTCCTCGCCTGAATCGAGCTTGCCGGCGGGAATCTCGACCGTCACGCGGTCGATGGCGGTGCGGTACTGACGCACCAGTACGATCTTGCCGCTCTCGGTCAGTGCCACAACGGCCGCCGCACCCGGATGGCGAACGATATCGCGGGCGCTGCGGTGACCGTTGGGCAGCTCGACCTCAAGACGGTGGACGTCGAGGATCTTGCCCTTCCAGGCGCACTCCTCCGAAAGAATCTTCTCGTGCAGCTCGGCATCGTGCGGGTCGTCGTCGCCCAGCACCAGCACCGGCTCGTCAGCGACCTCGCCACCAGGCTCGCCCTCGGCGTGCCCATACATGCGGCTGTCCTCTTCGACGATCTGCGCGTCCACGAGCTCTTCGTTCTTCTCGTCCATCCGTCTCATTCCTCTCGGATTTTAGGCATCCCAGGCGTCGCGGCCGCGCAGCGCGCGCAGGCCGATGTCGTGACGCAGGGTCTTGCCCTCAAAATCAATCTTCTCGCAGGCCTCGTAGGCAAGGTTGCGAGCGTTCTCGAACGTGTCACCCAGAGCGGTCACGGCAAGCACGCGGCCACCATTGGTCACGAGCTGGCCGTCCACCACGGCAGTGCCCGCGTGGTACACGGTCACGTTCTCCATGGCCTCGGCATCGGCGATACCGGTGATGACCTTGCCCTTCTCGTAGCCGCCGGGATAGCCTGCACTCGTCAGGACAACGGCCACGGCCCACTCGTCACGCCAGTCGAGCTCAATCTGATCGAGCTCGCAGTTGGCGCAGGCGAGCATGACCTCGACCAGGTCGTTCTTAAGGCGCGGCAGCACGACCTGCGTCTCGGGGTCGCCAAAGCGGGCGTTGAACTCCAGCACCTTGGGGCCGGCAGGCGTGAGCATAAAGCCGCCGTACAGGCAGCCGCGGTAGTCGATACCCTCGGCAGCGAGCTCGGCCACGGTCTGCTCCATGACCTTCACCATGGTGGCGTGCTCCTCGTCAGTCACGATGGGCACCGGGCTGTAGACGCCCATGCCACCGGTGTTGGGACCCTTGTCGCCCTCGAGCGCGCGCTTGTGGTCCTGCGAGGTGGCCATGGGGCGCACGGTCTTGCCGTCGGTAAAGGCCAGCAGCGAGCACTCGGGACCAACGAGCATCTCCTCGATAACCACGGTGTTGCCGGCATCGCCAAAGGTGCCGGCAAAGCACTCGCGCACGGCCTCCTCGGCCTGCTCAAGTTCGGTCGCCACGATAACGCCCTTGCCCGCGGCAAGGCCGTCGGCCTTGACGACCAGCGGGGCGCCCTGCTCGCGCACGTAGGCGAGAGCCGAAGCCTCGTCGGTAAACGAACCATAAGCTGCCGTCGGAATGCCCGCACGCTCCATGAGCTGCTTGGAGAACAGCTTGGAGCCCTCCATCTGGGCGCCCTCGGCACCCGGGCCAAAGCAGGGAATACCCGCCGCGCGCACGGCGTCGGCCACGCCCGCCACGAGCGGAGCCTCGGGGCCAATTACCACGAGTCCGCATCCGTGGCTCTGAGCAAACGCCGCCACGGCCGCAGGATCGCAGTCGTCGAGAACCACGTTCTCGCCGCAGCTCGCGGTGCCGCCGTTACCCGGCGCGATGTAGAGCTTGCCGGCGCGCGGTGATGCTGCGAGCTTGGCTGCCAGAGCATGCTCGCGGCCGCCGCTGCCCAACAACAGGATGTCGATGGTTTGAGTGTCCGCCTTCAAGGGTGCCTCCTCTATGGATGAATGGCCCGCTCCGCGCGAGCCCTTTGCAAGCAAATATACCCCTCGGCCGCCCGTCCGGGCTGCAAAGGGGTATATCGCAATAACCAAATAGTCCCGATTACTTCCAGAATCGGTTGATGATCTGCTCGCGACCAGCGCCAACGCCAATGAACGTCACGCGGGTGTGTGCCAGATCCTCGATAAACGCCACGTAGTCCTGAGCCTCCTGCGGCAGCTCGTCAAAGCTGCGACAACCGGTGATGTCGCACTTCCAGCCAGGGAGCTCCTCGTAGATGGGCTTGGCATGCTCAAAGCGCACCTGATGCTCGGGCACGCTGGTGTAGCGCTCGCCATCGACGTCGTAGGCCACGCACACCTTGATGGTGTCGAAGGCCGAAAGCACGTCGAGCTTGGTCACGGCGATATCGGTGAGGCCGTTGACGCGCGAAGCATAGTTGGCGATAGGGCCGTCAAACCAGCCGCAACGACGACGGCGACCGGTGGTCACGCCGTACTCATAGCCCTCCTCGGTCAGCGTGTGGCCAGCCTCGGACTCATAGGAAAGCTCGGTGGGCATGGGGCCCGAACCGACGCGGGTGATATAGGCCTTCATGACGCCCAGCACGCGGTCGACATTCTTCATACCGACGCCGGAGCCGGTAATGGCGCCGCCGGCGGTGCAGTTGGAAGACGTCACGTACGGATAGGTGCCGTGGTCGATGTCGAGCAGCGTCGCCTGGGCGCCCTCAAACAGCAGGTTCTTGCCCTCATCGATCATGTTGTTGAGCAGCAGACTCGTCTCGGTGATGTAGGGGCGCAGGCGCTCGGCCATCGGCAGGTACTCGTCGCAAATCTGGTCCACGGTGTAGGTGGGCAGGTTGTAGATGAGCTCGAGCTCGGGGTTCACGCGGGCGAGAGCGGTCTCCAGCTTGTCGCGGAACAGCGTCTCGTCCAGCATGTCCTGCATGCGCAGGCCAATGCGGGCCATCTTGTCCTGATAGCACGGACCGATGCCGCGCTTGGTGGTACCGATGTTCTTCTTGCCGAGCTTCTGCTCAAAGGCGCCATCCAGATCGATGTGGTACGGCATGATGACATGCGCGTTGCCACTGATCTTGAGGTTCTTGGTGGTGATGCCGTCGGCCTCGAACATGTCAATCTCCTCAAGGACAACCTTGGGGTTGACGACGCAGCCGTTACCGATCACCGACACGTGGTCGGAATACATGATGCCGGAGGGCACCTGGTGCAGGCCATACTTCTTGCCGTTGACGACGATGGTGTGACCGGCGTTGTTGCCGCCCGAGTAGCGCACGACGGCATCGAAGTCGCCGGCGACCAGGTCGCAAATCTTACCCTTGCCCTCATCGCCCCACTGGGCACCGACCAAAACGGTTGACGGCATGTTTACTCCTTACATTCATGGACTGTCTACGCGCCACGCCGGCACGCAGAAGCACAAAACATTCCCAGTATACCCGTGCAACGGGCGCCTGTCCTACTCCTCGGCATGTGCCCCATCAAGCTCATAGAACTTGGTGGATGCCGGCAGGAACATCAGGTCGACGTCGCCGATCGGGCCCGAACGGTTCTTGGCCACGACGATACGCGTAACGCCCTCGTCGGGTCGATCGTCGCGCGAGGCCTCGGCCTCGTCGGCGGAGCGGTCCAAGAACATAACGATATCGGCGTCTTGCTCGATGGAGCCCGATTCACGAAGGTCGGAAAGCTGCGGACGCTTGCCGGTACGGGATTCGACCTGACGCGAGAGCTGCGACAGCGCGATGAGCGGGATCTTAAGCTCCTTGGCCATGATCTTCAGACCACGCGACATCTCCGAAACCTCGACGGTACGGCTCTCGGAGCGGCGTCCCGGCGGAGGACTCACCAGCTGCAGGTAGTCCAGGATGATGATTGCCTTCTCCTTGTTATGGAGCATACGGCGGCTCTTGGCGCGAATCTCGGTCACTGTGGTGCCGGGCGTATCGTCAATCAGAATATCGAGCTTGGACAAGGTCTGCGTGGCCTCATTGATATTGGCCCACTGCTCGGGGCTAATGCGGCCCATGCGAAAGTCACTGATCGAGATCATGGCGTAGGCGCAAATCAGACGCTGGGCAATTTCCTTGCCCGACATCTCCAGCGAGAAGAAGCCGACGGTATATCCGGCAGCGGCAGCGTTAAGTGCCAGGTTCAGAGCGAACGACGTCTTACCTACAGCAGGACGGGCGCCGATGATGATGAGCTGACCCTCACGGAAACCCATGAGCATGCGGTCGAGCGACGGGAAGCCCGTGGGCACGCCCGCAGCCTGGCCACCGGCCTGGCACACTTCCTCGGCCTCGTTATAGGCCTCGACCATAAACTCGGTCAACGTCTTGTAGCTCGACTTGACCTCGCGCGCCGTAACCTTGAGCAGCTTGCTCTCGGCCAGCTCGACAACCTCTTTCGTGTCGGTAGGGGCGTTATAGGCCAGCGCGTTGATCTCGTTGGTGGCGCCGATCAGCTCGCGCAGCATCGAGTCGCGGCGAACGATGGCGGCATGGTGCTGCCAGTTGACGAGCGACAGGGTCTGACCCATCAACTCCAAAATGTACGCTTCGCCGCCCACGGCATCGAGCTTGTTGATGCTTCGTAGGTAATCGATCAGCGAGATGGAGTCGATGGGAATGCGGCTGTTGTACATATCGACCATCGCGGTATAGATGGTCTTATGAATGGGCCGGTAGAAGTCATCGGGCTGCAGCTCGACCTGGGCTTCTTCGACCACCTCGGGCGATAGCAGCATAGCGGCCAGTACATTGGCCTCTGCATCTTGGTTTTGGGGAAGACCCAACTTTGAGCCGCGGTCCTCAACCGTCAGCCCGGTCTCCCTATCGTCATATGCCATGAGCATCCTCATTCATATCGCTTGCGAGCATCCATAGTATCAGCCACGGTCCCAAAACGCGCCGCGCGCCGCCAATCATCACCGAACCAAACGGATGACCGGTCCCGTATATAGGACTTCGACGCAACGTTCACCATGACACTCACTCAGCGCAAAAAGCAAAAGGGCGCCCTGGTTTCCCAGAGCGCCCTTCTTAGAACAAGATTGTTGCGTTGCAGCAAATGCTACTCGGCAGCAGCCTCAGTCTCGACCTCGGCGGTCTCGGCCTCGGCGACCTCAGCGGCCTCCTCGACCTCAGCCTCGGCAGCGAGCTCCTCGGCAGTAACGCCGACGAGAACGACAACCTCGGCCTTGATCTCGCGGTACAGCGAGATGGCAACGGTGTGGGCACCGGCAACCTTGATGGGCTTACCGAGCTCGACGCGCTTGCGGTCGATGTCCATACCGAGCTGAGCCTTGATGGCGTCAGCGATCATAGCGGCGGTAACGGAGCCAAAGAGGATGCCCTCGTCGCCGACCTTGACGTCAACGGTGACCGTCTTGCCCTCGAAGGCAGCCTTGGTCTCGTTGGCGGTAGCCAGACGGACGGCCTCGCGCTTGGCGATGTTGTTGCGACGCTCGTCAAGCTGCTTGAGGTTGCCCTTGGTGGCGGCAACAGCGAGCTTCTTGGGGAACAGGAAGTTCTCAGCGTAACCCTGAGCGACCTCTACGACGTCACCCTCGCCGCCCTTGCCCTTGATCTCATCGAGAAGAATAACCTTCATGATGTGTCTCCCTTCTTAGCCGCGGTCGCGGTTGCCACGAGAGGAAACCACGGGGACGGTGTACGGCAGGAGAGCCATCTCGCGGGCGCGCTTGATGGCGTTGGCGATGTCATGCTGATGCTGCGTGCAAGCGCCAGTGACGCGACGGGGCTTGATCTTGCCACGGTCGGTCATGTACTTACGGAGAAGCTGAGTGTCCTTATAGTCGATGAACTCAGTGTTCTCCTTGCAGAACTGGCAGTACTTACGACGCGGCTGACGTGCAGAAAAATCATTAGCCATGTCAAAATACCTTTCATTTGGCAACTTCGGCGAACCGAAGCCGCCTCTCACTCAAAAATAGGTGAACAACCCTTAGAACGGGATGTCCTCATCGTAGACGTCGACCGCGGGCGGCGTGGCCACCGGTGCGGCAGGACGTGCTGCGGGCGCGGGGGCTGCGGGGGCGTAACCGCCCTGGTCGTAGCCACCCTGGCCACCACAGGAGCTCATAAACTCGATCTCATCGACGATGACCTCAAGCTTGCTCCGGCGCTGGCCGTCGCGCTCCCAAGAGCTGTAGCGCAGCTTGCCCTCGATCGCGACCTTGTTTCCCTTTGCCAGGAAACGGCTCACGGCCTCGGCGCGGGTGCCGAACATAGTGCAGTCGACAAAGTTGGGATAGTCCTCCCACTCGCCAGTCTGCGCGTTGCGGCGACGATCGTTCACGGCGACGCCAAAGGACAGAACCTGGGTTCCGCCGGCGGTGGCGCGCAGCTCGGGATCGCGGGTGAGGTTACCGGTGATGTTCACTCGATTGATGCTCATAACTCACTACTTCCTCTTGGGGCACAAGCCCAGTCAAAAACGACAGTCTTACTCCTGGTCGTCGCGACGGACGATCATGTGGCGGACCACAGCGTCGGTGATGCGCAGGACGCGATCAAGCTCGGCGATCTGGGTAGGATCTGCGTGGAAGTTGATGAGGGTGTAGTCACCATCGGTGAGGTCGTTGATCTCGTAGGCGAGCTTGCGCTTGCCCCACTCGTCAACGGAGTCGACCTTGCCAGCGCCCTCAGCGATCGTGGTATCGATACGCTTCATAACAGCGAGACGAGTCTCGGGGTCGAGCGACGGGTCAACAAAGAACAGCAGTTCATAAGCCTTCATATTGTCACCTCCTCTGGGCAAATGTGGCTTCAGGTCGTGAAGGTGCGCCTGAAGCAGGAAAAGACTTGGTAATAATATCTTTCAACCTCCCAGGCCGCAAGAATATGCAGCTACAACCTCATGACCTCCACATATGCCAATGCTCGCACCACGTTTCATGCGCATTCCAACCAAATGCCGACCAAGAGCTTGACGGATTTGTGGACAAGATACGACGCCGCGGGGACAAGCTGAGCCAAGCCGCAGGTCAACGGGCACAAGGCCGTGGTCGCAAAATGCATACCAGTGGTCCACAGCACCACCCAAAGATTTTTAAATTCATTGCCAAGTCGCTTATGAATACCCCTTTTGAACAATTGAGTTAATCAACCACGCTGGTCGGAAGCCGTTTTTTGGCACCTCAAACCCCACTGCAACGACAAGCGCAGCCAAGCGTTTTAAAAAATGCCAACTTTTCTGTTTGCACTTTGCGATTCCTCGTGTATACTGACTTTCGCATTTAACGGAGAGTTGTCCGAGTGGCCGAAGGAGCACGATTGGAAATCGTGTAGGCGTCAAAAGCGTCTCCAGGGTTCAAATCCCTGACTCTCCGCCAGTTAATTCCAAAGCAGGCCTTCGAGCCTGCTTTGTTTTTACCCCACGCGGAGGGGTGGCAGAGTGGTTGAATGCGGCGGTCTCGAAAACCGTTTGGCCTGTATAAGGTCACGAGGGTTCGAATCCCTCCTCCTCCGCCATTTAGATTGAGAAAGCTCCCAAGAATGGGAGCTTTTTTGTTATCGAAATACATCTCGATCCCGCGCTTCCCCAAACGTGTACGTCAGCCTCCAAAAACGACATTTTTCGACATCTTTGGAGGCTGACGTACACGTTTGGATTGAGCTCACGGGAGTGGCACTATTCGGAAGGTGTCTCCTCGTCTCGCACGCCTTTCCAGTTGCGGATAAGTGCCTTGCGTAGTTCGTTTTGTTTTCTCTGGTACCCGGTGTCGGTACAGCGAGGCATGCCGAGTGCTTCGCGAATGTTGTTCATGGCGCGGTGAAAGGCGAGCTGACTACTGAACTGAGCCGAAGTGAGCGTAACGATTCGATATCCCATATGGGAAAGAACGGCCTCTCGCTCCGCATCTGCTCCCTTGCGCTCGAGCTCATCGTGAAAACCGCCCTTATATTCGATACCGAGCTCCCTGCGCTTATAGGTCACGAGCGCATCGATTTTGATTGTTCGAGCTTTGGCGCAATGCCAGAGACGTTGAGGGGTCTCGAGCGGTTTGTTGAGTTCGATACCTCGGATGCCAACGCCGCCTTCGCTTGTTGGGAGCGAGAGGGCGATTGCCGAAGCGGTCTCCATAGGCGAGGCCGAGTGATCGTAGATGTGCCTGAGCGCGAGCCGTGCACGTGTGGCACCGGGTTTGCCGAGGTGCCGATCGAGCAGTTCGGTTATTTCATCCTTGGAGGTGGTGGCTGGTTGCTCGGTATAAGGGTCGGCGGGATTGAGCCTCATGCGATAATCGCCGCAAACTTCATAGCCATATTCGAGATATTCGATCCTATCCATCCACTCGGCAGCAAGCACGAAGGTGAAGGCTTCGTCGGTGATGAAGATTCCGGGCGTCAACTCGTTAATATGCTCGTAGGGAAGTTTTTGTCCAAGAATGTGGCAAACGACGCCTTTGGTACGAATTCGCTCAAATTCGAATACAACCGCGATATCGATAGTCTTAAGCATATCGGACGGAATGCCGCAGTCGGTAAGGGCCTGTCGTATGCGCGCAACACGTTGCTGGGTGGAGATGCCTTGTGCGCCTATCTGGTAGTCGTGCCGCGCAAGAGACTGAACCAAATTCTGGGGTGCATGATGGACAAGCCATGCGGTTTTATGCGAAATGAGAACAGGGGTATCCATTGAGGGCCTCTCGCTCTGAGCCGGTATCCAACTCTTATGTCCGTTGAAGTGGGGAAATATACCGGATGTGAGTAAATCAACTCACTCATGCTGTGAGCTCAATCCAAACATGTACGTCAGCCTTCAAAGATGTCGGAAAATGTCGTTTTTTTTTGGGGGGGGGTGACGTACATGTTCTGGACCCCTGGCATTCCAGCAACGCCACGCCCCCACCCGGTCCCGACCGTTTGCCGAGCAATAGGGTCGCCACGCGCGCCAACCATGTACTATGTACGGGCATTGTCTAAACCCACAATCCAAAGGACCCCATCTTGCCCGTCGTCGCCGCTATGACCATTACCTCACATGCCTCGGATGCCATGGTCGCTATTCCGTTTTGGCTCGAGATGTTCGCCGTTGTCGCCGCATCAATCTCGGGTGTACTGGTTGCGCGCGAGCACAAGCTCGACCTGGTGGGCGCGGTCGCGCTCGCGGTGGTCTGCGGTCTAGGCGGCGGTCTCTTGCGCGACATGACGCTGCAGGTGGGCAACGTCTACATCCTCAACCAGCCGATGGCGCTGCCGCTCTCCATCGCCACGGCGGCCATCATCTATATCTTTCCGGCAATCGTCGACAAGCCCGAAAAACTCATTCCCCTGCTCGACATCATCTCGGTCGGCATCTATGCCGCAACCGGCGCGGACAAGGCGCTGGTCTACGGATTTGCACCTGCCGTATGCATCATGATGGGCTTTTTTACCGCGGTGGGCGGCGGTATGCTGCGCGACGGCTTTATGGGCGTTGTTCCGGGCATTTTCCAACGTACTAACTTTTATGCCATCGCCGCCATCGCCGGATCGACAAGCTACGTGTGTCTCGTTATGAGCGGCATCATGAGCAATGTCGCCGCGCTGATCGTATGCGTTGTCGTGACCATGGGTCTGCGCTGGCTCTCGCTGCGCTTTGACATCAAAAGCCCCACCGAAGAAGACATCGCGCGCTTTTTGCATCGCAAAAATTAGGTAGCGCGGGCTCATCCTTCGAAATGCAACCGAGAGGTTCTTTTAGAGCGCCCGCACGTTGGGTACCCTGTTAGGTATATGCCGAACACCTAACAAAAGGATCAACCATGGCTTTCAATCAAACCGCGGCGGCACCGTCACACAAGATGCGTCGCTGCCTGCTTATGGCATTCGCGCTCATCGCGCTGGCGATCACCGTGCTTCCCACGGCGTCGTTCGCCGACACGGACACCGCAGGCAACGTACTTGCGACCGACAATGACGCCAATCCGTCCGGCGTCGAAGGTGACCTGTACTGGGTAGGTCAGGCCCTCAACTTGGACGACACGTCCATCGACCGCGATATCATCGCCGCGGGCGATACTCTCTCGATCCGCGACTGCACGGTGGGCGGCGCCATTCGTCTTGCGGCGCGCACCATCGACGTTGCCAAGACCACGGTTGATGGCAGTGTGACGGTAGCCGGTCAGCATGTCGTGCTCAATTCCGACAGCACCGCCAACTGTTTCTATGCGATAGGCGAGACGGTTGCCCTGCGCGGCTCCACCAAGTCGGCAGCGCTTGCGGGCGATACGGTGACCATCGATGGCACCGTCGAGGGCGATGTCGAGGTTTGGGCCGACAAGCTCATCCTGGGCAAGAACGCCCACATCACCGGCACCGTGAACGCGCACGTCTCCGAGGACCCCGAGCGCGCCGCGGGAGCCGAGGTCGGCGCGCTCAAGATCGACCGCACCGAGAACGAGGATACTTCCACCGTTAACGATGTCATCGGCGGCATCGTCGCCGCGGCACTCTCGACCTGCTTTGTCGCTCTGCTGCTCGAGCTCGTCTTTCCGCGCGCGACCGCCGGCGCCGCCGGCATGCTCCACCAGCACCCCACGCCTCTGTGGGTGAGCGGTCTTCTGGCTACGATTGCTATCGCCCCCGCCGTCCTACTGCTGATTATCTCTATCGCTGGTCTGTCGCTTGCCGGAACCCTCTTGTGCGGCGTTATCGGCATCGCATTGGTGTCGAGTGCCTTTGCGGGGTGCGCGATCGCCCGCATGGTCGGACACAGCCAAAACCGCTACGCCATGGCAGCCATCGGCGGCGTGATCGCCGGCGCCCTCACGGGGCTTCCCCTCGTAGGCGGCTTCATCAGCGGCGTGGCCTTTGTCTTTATGCTCGGCTACATCATCCAAATCATCTGGCACAACGCCCACCTCAAGCCGCAGCAGCCGGCTAACACGCCAGAGCTTCCCACCGCTTAGCAGCCGATCACCACAAAGGGACCAGGCACCTTTGTGGTGGTGCAAAGGGGTCAGGTTACTTTGCAACAACAAACGAGGCGGGGCACTCGGTCATATCGACCGGGTGCCCCGCTTTTCTTGGAGGGTTCTCTAGTAACTTTTTCAAAACCAATGATCATCAGGTCGGTAGGCCTGCGCGTCACTCATTACGGAGGCAGTACGCCAGTGAGCATGAAAGGCAATTATTTTTCACGACGACCGCCTCCCCGCTTGATGACGAGCCCGACAACAATAGCCGCCACTCCGATGGCAGCCAAAGCCGCCACCAGCACCAACGTTCTATCTCCCGTCGAGGGTATAAAGCCGCGACTTGCTTCTTTGCTCGGGGTGTTGAGCACCGACAGCTCAATCGAACCCGTCCCGGCATCGGCGGTATCAACCCGCAGAGGGCTTTTGACCGACACGGTCACCTTGAGCTTCGCGGCCGCCACCTGCTTAGCGTCCAATCCCTCAGACGTAACCGTTACCGTTCGTTTGCCCTCAAAGGCGGTGTATCCCTTGGGAGCCGCGGCCTCCTCGACGGTGTAGACACCCGCGTCCACACCGCTCAATTCCGCGTGGCCGTCCGCGCCCGTGATGACGCACGCGTCAGCATCCGTCGACCACGAGCCGTCGGTCGTTAGGATGCGCCCGCGGTCATCGATGATGCGCAGTTTGGCACTCGCGAGCGGTTTATCGTCCGAGCTCGAGCGCTTGATGAGGCTGAGTCCCCAGGTATAGGCCGTGGCGTCATCACTCGGCGTATGGGTGAATCCGGCATCGCCGGACTGGTCGACGAGGGGAGAGCGCGGGTAACGCAGGTAGACCTCGTTGGGGTTGCCCTTGGTGGCGCCTCGATTGCAGTTGGCCCCCAACGGCGCATTGTAGACAGCAACCACGCGGGCGCCCGCGGCAAAGGCGTCAGCCCCGCCGAGCGCGGCGATGAGGTCGCCGGTGCGCACGGTGAAGGCATTGCCCTCGACCGAGACCTTG
>CABUZD010000020.1 GCA_902495945.1 uncultured Collinsella sp. | reverse complement strand
GCTTACGGGTAACCTTGGCACGATTTACACCGGCGCCTCCGAGACTGGCACGTTCGCCCGCCTGGATGATAACGGTGCCGAGTTTAAGGGCTCGGGCTCTAAAGAAGAATATTACGATTTTGGCTTGAACTACGGCGGCGATTCTTCGTCGAGCTCGACCTCGAACGGCCTGGTTCGCCATCGCCATCGCAAGGGCGAGCGCAAGAATCGCCGTATTGCAGCCGTCGCCGCCGCCATCGTCGCGGTGGTTCTTGTCGCGTTTGGCGTGAATGGCTTCATGCTGCTTAACTCGGCAAATACCGTGAAGAGCCAGGCAAAGGAAACCGTCGAGATCGTCGGTGGCCTTAAGGACAAGGTCACGTCGGGCGATTTTTCGACGCTGCCTGACGAAGCGAAGAAGATCGATGAGCTCTGCGGCAGCATGAAGAAGGAGACCGCGAGCCCGGTGTGGACGATGGCTTCGTTCATTCCAGTGTATGGCAGCGACATTAACGCCGTCCGCACCATGGTCGATGCTCTGTCCGATGTTTCGAGCGGCGCGCTGGTCCCCATGGCCGATAATCTCGCTCAGGCAACGCCCGGCAAGCTGTTCCAGGATGGGACAATCAATGTGTCCGCGCTGCAGGCGGTCGCCGATTCGCTCTCCGATAGCTCGAAGGTGTTCAAGAGCGCCAACGAGAAGATCCAGGGCATTGGCGATACTCATATTTCCCAGGTGACCGAGCTGGTCGATAAAGCAAAGGACGGCTTTGCCACCCTCAACGGCGCGGTTGACGCGGCGGAGAAGGTCGCCCCCGTCCTTCCCCAGATGCTCGGCGCCAACGGCCAGACGCGCAACTACCTTGTGTACGCCATGAACAACGTCGAGATTCGTGCCTGCGGCGGCTTCGGCGGTTCGCAGGGCTTGATTTCGGTCACCAACGGCCAGATGTCGATTGGCGAGTTTGTTCCCCGCATTGGACTCAGCGAGGATGAGGCAGTCGAGAGCGTCGACGAAGAGGATGAGGCGCTGTTCGGCAACCACAGCAACCTGTACAACTCGGGCAATACCTATTCGCCTGATTGGCCCCGCAACTCGCAGCGTGTCGCCGCGCTGTGGAAGTCCCAGTATGGACAGGACGTTGATGGCGTCATCGGTATCGACCCGGTGTTCCTGCAGTATCTGCTGGGCCTGGTCGGTAACGTGTCGCTGCCCGACGGAACGGTTGTCGACGGCACCAACGCTGCAAAGGTCCTCATGCACGATGTGTACTGGAACTATCCGGTCGAGGAGTCGGACGGCATCTTTGCATCCGTCGCCAGCGCTGCCTTCGACAAGATCCTTAGCGGTATCGGCGATGTCGATGTTACGAAGCTTGTCAGCGCCGTTGAGCGCGGTGCCGAAGAGGGCCGCCTGATCGCGTGGATGAAAAACGATGACGAGCAGAACGCTATCAAGGAGATGAACATCGACGCCTCGCTGCCCGATCCGGATGACCCGAGTGAAGATCCCGTTGCTGGTGTCTACTTTAACAACCTGAGCTTCTCCAAGCTCGACTGGTACCTGAACGCCGATACGCAGATTGGCCAGGGCGTCAAGAACGGCGACGGCACGTGCTCGTATCGCATCACCGTTACCCTGACGAACATCATGACGCAGGAGGAGGCAGGCAAGCTGCCCGACTACGTCGCGGCGAGCGCGCCCGATGCCGCGCGCGACGACGAGCGTCTGCATGTCTCGTTGTTTGCCCCGACGGGCGGCAACATTACTGATCTGACCGTCGAGGGCACCCAGTTTGGTCTTGGCGCCGCTACGTGGCATGGAATCCCCTTCTATTCGGGCACCGTTGACCTGCATGCTGGCGAGACGACGACGATCACGTATACGCTGACCACGTCGGCCGAGGCGGGGGACAAGCCGCTTACGCTGCGTCAGACTCCTACATGCCAGGCGGCTCGCGATAGCGCGTCGGCGTAGGGTTTTTCTGGTAGCGCAGATAATCGAGTACCATTTTGGGGCGGACAGGCAATCTGTTCGCCCCTATTTTGTAAGGAGAGCGCATGAAGTACTTTGGCACCGACGGATTTCGCGGCGAGGCCAACGTTGGGCTGACGGTAGAGCACGCTTATAAGATTGGCCGTTTTGTGGGTTGGTATTACGGTGCCAACCGCGAGCGCAAGGCGCGCGTCATCGTGGGCAAGGACACGCGTCGCTCGAGCTATATGTTCGAGGCGGCGCTGGTGAGCGGCCTGGTCGCGAGCGGTGCGGACGCATATATGCTGCATGTGATCCCAACGCCGGGCGTGGCGCATCAGACCGTGGAGGGCTGCTTCGATTGCGGCATCATGATCAGCGCGAGCCACAACCCGTTTTGCGATAACGGCATTAAGCTCGTCAACAGCGACGGCTTTAAGATGGACGAGGACGTGCTGGAACTCATTGAGGATTACATCGATGGCAAGAGCGAGGTGCCGCTGGCCACGGGCAACCACATTGGCGCCACGGTCGATTACATGCAGGGCCGCAACCGCTATATTGCCTCGCTCATCGCGAGCGCGAACTTTTCGCTGCAGGGCGTCAAGATCGGCATCGACTGCGCCAACGGCTCGGCGTCCTCGGTGGCCAAGCCGGTGTTCGACGCACTGGGCGCCGACGTGCGCGTGATTAACGCCGCGCCTGATGGCTTTAACATCAACGTCGACTGCGGCTCCACGCATATGGAGCGCCTACAGCGCCACGTGGTGGAGCAGGGCCTGGACGTGGGCTTTGCCTATGACGGCGATGCCGATCGCTGCTTGGCCGTGGATGAGCGCGGTCGTGTGGTCGACGGCGACCAGATCCTGTACGTGTGCGGCGTGTACCTGAACAAGCACGGTCGCCTTTCGGGCGGTACCGTGGTGCCGACGATCGCCAGCAACTTTGGCCTGGTCAAGTCGTTGGAGCTTGCCGGTCTGAGTGCCGTGACCAGCGGCGTGGGCGACCGTCATGTGTATGCCAAGATGCGCGAGGGCGGCTACAGCCTGGGCGGCGAGCAGACGGGCCATACGATCTTTGGCGATATCGAGCGCACGGGCGACGGCATTATGACCTCGCTGCGCGTGATGGAAGTGATTCGCGCCGAGCGCGAGACGCTCTCGCAGCTTACGGTTCCGTGCAAGCTGCTGCCGCAAGCGCAGGCTGCCGTGCGCGTGGCCGACAAAGATGCCGCATTGGGCAACATGGGCGTGCAGGCTGCCATCGCCGAGGCCGAGGCTGCACTGGCGGACGAGGGCCGCGTGCTCGTGCGCAAGAGCGGAACCGAGTCGGTGATTCGCGTGCTGGCTGAGGCTCCGGACCAATCGGCTGCCGACGCCGCCATGAAGTGCATCGCCAACGCACTCGAGGCTCTGTAGTTACGCGGTTTTACCAAACCGCGTAACTGCTCGACGCTGCAAACGGACCCAAGCGGCAATCTGACGTTCAATTTCAAGGGCGCGACCAGAAGGTCAGCGCCCTTTCATTTCACGTCACCTTGCTCGCTTGGGGCCGTTTTCGCTGACGTTGCCAAGACATTAGCGTCAACGAACTAGTCATTGGGTACCTAGTTATTGGGTGAAAAAAGGGGACGCTGCGGATTGGTTCCGCGGCGTCCCCTTTGCGTTGGCGTGTCGGTTATGCCTTACAGCTCGTAGAGCGTGGTGAACTTGTCCTGCAGGTAGCTGCAGTAGTAGCGGGCATCGAACGCCATGCCGCACGCGCCCTTGATGAGCTCCGGCGCGTCCTTGGCGCGGCCCCACTGCCAAATGTGCTCGCCTAGCCAGGCGCGGACGGGTGTCAGGTCGCCGCTCGCGCAGGCACCGGTAAGGTCGACGCCGTCGCGGCACATGGCCGGCACAAACATGGCGTCGTAGGCGCTGCCCAGCGCATAGGTGGGGAAGTAGCCAAACGAACCGCCGCTCCAGTGCGTATCCTGCAGGCAGCCGCGCGTGTCGTCGGGAACGGGAATGCCCAGGTACTCATTCATGAAGCGGTTCCAAAGCGCGGGGATGTCCCTGGCCGTGGCCTCGCCGGCAAACAGCATGCGCTCGATCTCGTAGCGCACCATAATGTGCAGCGGATAGGTGAGCTCGTCGGCCTCGGTGCGGATCAACGACGGCTGCGCGATGTTCACGGCGCGGTAGAGCGTGTCCTCGTCGACGTCGCCGTAGACCTCGGGGGCGTGGCGGCGCAGCACCTCGAGCAACGGGCTCATAAAGGCGCGGCTGCGGCCCACGGTGTTTTCGAAAAAGCGGCTCTGGCTCTCGTGAATGCCCATGGAGGTTCCACCCTCAAGACAGGTACGCGCATAGGCGGGATCGACGCCCAGCTCGTACATGGCGTGCCCCGCCTCGTGGATGATGCTGTAGACGTTGGAGATGCAATCGTCCTCGTAGATGTGCGTCGCGATGCGCGCGTCACCCACGGCAAAGCCCTCGCTAAACGGGTGCTCGGTAAAGGCGAGCGTGGTGTCGTCCAGGTCCAGGCCGACGAGCTTCATCAGGTCGAAGCTCACGGCACGCTGGGCGGCCTCGGGCACGCGGGCGTGCAAAAAGTCGGCAGCGGGCTGCTGGCCGCGCTCGCCGATGGCTTGCACGAGCGGCACGACCGTCTCCTTGACCTCATCGCAAAACGCATCGAAGCTCTTGGCGGAAAGGCCACGCTCGTACTGGTCGAGCCAAACATCGTATGGGTCGCGCTTGGGGTCCATGAGCTCGGCCTGATGCTTAAGCTGGGCGACAATTCTGTCCACATAGGGCTCAAAGCTCGCCCAGTCATTGGCCGTCTTGGCCTTGTGCCACACGGCGTCGGCCTCGCAGGTGAGCCTGGTCCAGGCCTCGGCCTCCTCGGTGGGAATGGCGCTTGCCTCGCGCTGGTCGCGGCCGAGCACACGGATCTCGTCGAGCAGCTGCGGGTCGTCGATCTTGCCGCCGGTGACGGTCTCGCGTGCCAGCGAGCGTACGAGCTCGACAGACTTTTTGCTGGTCAGCAGCTTGTGATGCTCGCCGGCAAGCGTGCCCATAGCATCGGCGCGCGCCGCAGCGCCGTTGGCGGGAGCAATGGTCGCGCCGTCAAACTCGGCAATCTTGAGCAGGTACTCGCGGGTCCACAGCTTGCCCTCGAGCTTGCGGAATTTTTTGACGGCCTTGTCGACCTTCATGCCTTTGGGCGTCTTGCCCGCTGCGGCCTTGACCTTCTTATCGAGTTTCTTTCCCATACTGTATCCTTAATCTCGCGAGCCGAGCGCCGCAGGCGGGTGCACGGCCAGTTTGCACAGCTACCTGCCTTGTACCCAGCGCGAACAAAACGGAACGCGGCGATACGCCCACACAATGTGGTATCCTATAGCCCAATGCGTAGACGGAGAGGGTTTTGCCCGCCGCGTCACCGGCAAGAGAGGGAAGGTCATGGGCTGCAAGCCTTCCTGCGGTGACAAGGGCCAAGCGTTCACTCCCGAGCAGCAACCTCAACGGGCCCGCGGCCAGCGGCGGCGAAGCCCCAGTAGGGAAGCCGTGAGCCTCGCGACAAGGGGCAAAGAGTGGGCGCGGCGGGCCAGACATCCGCTGGGTCAAACAAGGTGGTACCGCGGAATTCAACCGTCCTTGGGCAATGCACATGCCCGAGGGCGGTTTTTTGTTACCGAACCGGGCCGCGTTTTCGCAACGTCAGACGGCGGTAGCCGCCTCGGCAAGCGGGGAGCGCGAGAGACGAAAGGGAAGACATGAGTCTGATTGATGATCTGGTCAAACTCGAGGAAGAGGCCAAGGAGCTCGTTGCAGGCGCCGACGACGCCGCCAAGCTCGAGGCTGCACGCGTTGAGCTGCTCGGTCGCAAGGGCCGCATCACCGGCCTGATGCGCATGATGGGCAAACTCGCCCCCGAGGATCGCCCCATGATGGGCAAGCGCGCCAACGAGATGCGCCAGCTGATCGAGGGCATGCTCGACGAGCGCACCACCGAGATGAAGGCCGCCGCCCTCAAACACGCACTCGAGCACGAGGCCGTCGACATCACGCTGCCGGGCATCCGTCCGCAGATCGGTCACCAGCACCTGATCAAGCAGATCATCGAGGAGGCTGAGGATATCTTCTGCGGTATCGGCTACACCGTCGAGTCCGGCCCCATGGTCGATACCTCCTACTACAACTTCACCGCGCTCAACGCGCCCATGGATCACCCGAGCCGCTCGGCCCGCGATACCTTCTACGTGGTCGACAACAACCCCGGCAGCGTCGCGCACCCCGAGGCTCACGCCCACGGCGAGTCCGACGTGCTGCTGCGCACCCAGACCTCGGGCGTGCAGATCCACACCATGGAGTCGCAAAAGCCGCCCATCTACATGATCTGCCCGGGCACCGTCTACCGTCCCGACACGGCCGATGCCTGCCACCTGCCGCAGTTCAACCAGATCGAGGGACTGGTCGTCGACGAGGGTATCACCTTTGGCGACCTGAAGGGCACGCTCGACTACTTTGTTAAATGCATGTTTGGCGAGGATCGCAAGACGCGTTACCGCCCGCACTTCTTCCCCTTCACCGAGCCCAGCTGCGAGGTGGACGTGAGCTGCCACGTCTGCGGCGGCAAGGGCTGCAACTTCTGCAAGCACAGCGGCTGGATCGAGATCCTGGGCTGCGGCATGGTCGACCCCAACGTCCTGATCAACTGCGGCATCGACCCCGAGAAGTACACCGGCTTCGCCTTTGGTATTGGCGCCGAGCGCGTCGCGGCCCTGCGCTACGACCTGCCCGACCTGCGCACGTTGATGACTGGTGACATGAGGTTCTTGAACCAGTTCTAGAACGCTTTCTTCTTAGTTGCAGTTTCCGGCTCAAAGCCGCATTTATGAAAGGAGACCAGTTAGATGCGCGTTTCTTACGACTGGCTCAAGACCATGATCGATATTCCGGAGGATCCCAAGACCCTTTCGGACGAATATATCCGTACCGGCACCGAGGTCGAGGCGATTGACACCGTGGGAGAATCCTTCGACCACGTGGTGACCGCCCAGGTGCTTACCAAGACCCCGCACCCCGATAGCGACCACATGTATGTGTGCTCGGTCGACGTGGGCGACAAGAACCTCGACCCCGACGGCAATCCCGCTCCGCTGCAGATCGTCTGCGGCGCGCAGAACTTCGAGGCCGGTGACCACATCGTCACGGCCATGATCGGCGCTGTCCTGCCCGGCGACGTCAAGATCAAGAAGAGTAAGCTTCGCGGCGTCGTGTCCATGGGCATGAACTGCTCCGCGCGCGAGCTCGGCCTGGGCGGCGACCACTCCGGCATTATGATCCTGCCCGAGGATACGCCCTGCGGCATGCCGTTTGCCGAGTACATGGGTTCGAGCGACACCGTACTCGACTGCGAGATCACGCCCAACCGCCCCGACTGCCTGTCCATGATCGGCATGGCCCGCGAGACCGGCGCCATCTTCGATCGCGATTTCCACGTTGAGCTGCCCGCCATCAAGGCGGAGACCGGCCGTGCGACCGACGACGAGCTTTCCGTCGAGATTGCCGACGAGGGCCTGTGCGACCGCTATGTCGCCCGCATCGTGCGCAACGTGAAGGTCGGCCCGTCGCCCGACTGGATGGTCAAGCGCCTTAACGCCCTGGGCGTGCGCCCGCACAACAACATCGTCGACATCACCAACTACGTGATGATGCTCACCGGCCAGCCGCTGCACGCCTTTGACCTGGACACCTTTGCCGAGCGCGATGGCCACCGTCGTGTGGTGGTTCGCGCCGCCCAGCAGGACGAGAAGTTCACGACGCTCGACGGCGAGGAGCGCACGCTTGACGCCGGCATGGGCCTCATCACCGACGGCGAGCGTCCCGTGGCGCTCGCCGGTGTCATGGGCGGCATGGATTCCGAGATCGAGGACGATACCGTTGACGTGATGGTCGAGAGTGCCTGCTTCAACGCCGGCCGCACCTCGCACACCAGCCGTGACTTGTCGCTGATCTCCGACGCTTCCATCCGCTTTGAGCGCCAGGTCGACGAGACCGGTTGCGTGGATGTCGCCAGCATCACCTGCGCGCTCATCGAGGAGATCGCCGGCGGCGAGGTTGCTCCCGGCTATGTCGACGTGTTCCCCGCGCCCAAGACCATCGACAGCATCAAGCTGCGTCTGGCCCGCGTGCACGCTATCTGCGGCGCCGACATCGAGCCCGACTTTATCGAGCGTTCGCTCACCCGCCTGGGCTGCACCGTCGAGCGCGATGGCGAGGACTTTATGGTCACGCCGCCGAGCTTCCGTCCCGACCTGCCGCGCGAGATCGATCTGATCGAGGAGGTTCTGCGCCTGTGGGGCATGGGCCGTGTGACGGCGACCATCCCGGCTGCCAAGAACCACATTGGCGGCCTGACCCGCGAGCAGAAGCTCACCCGTAAGGTTGGCGAGATCCTGCGCGCCTGCGGCCTCAACGAGACCACGACCTTTGGCTTTGCCGCCCCGGGCGACCTGGAGAAGATCGGCATGTCTACCGAGGGCCGCGGCTGCCCCGTGGTTCTCATGAACCCGCTGGTGGCCGAGCAGACCGAGATGCGCCGCTCGTTGCTGCCGGGTCTGCTGCAGTCTGTGGCCTACAACGAGGCCCACGGCACGCCCAACGTGCATTTGTACGAGGTCGGCAGTCTGTTCCACGGTCGCGAGAATGCCAGCCTGCCCAAGGAGACCAAGTCCGTCGCGGGCGTGCTCTCGGGTCAGTGGAGCGAGCAGTCCTGGGACATGAAGTACCGCAAGCTGCGTTTCTTCTTTGGCAAGGGCATCGTCGAGGAGCTGCTCGCCCAGCTGCGCATTGAGAAGGTTCGCTTCCGTCCCGTCGAGGGCGAGAGCTATGCCTTCCTGCAGCCGGGTCGTGCTGCCGAGGTGCTCTCGGGCGGTACCGTGCTGGGCTGGGTTGGCGAGATTCACCCCGAGGCGCGCGAGGCAATGGGCATCGATGAGGTCGTCGTTGCCTTTGAGCTCGATCTGGACAAGCTGATCAAGGGCGCCCGCAATCAGGAGAACTACCGCGAGTTCTCGCAGTACCCGGCCGTTGAGCATGACCTTGCTATCGTGGTCGACAACACCGTGACCTGCGAGGATCTTGAGCGCCGCATTACCAGTGCCGGCGGCAAGCTGCTCGAGGGTGTGCACCTGTTCGACGTCTACCGCGATCCGGTCCGCATCGGCAAGGGCAAAAAATCCATGGCCTTTGCGCTTACGTATCGCTCCGACGACCACACGCTCACCAGCGAAGAGGTCGAGAAGGCGCACCAGAAGATCGTCACCAAGGTGTGCAAGGGCGTAAACGGCGAGGTCCGCGGCTAGGGCTTGCGCTGGGGTATGGGTTAGCGGTGGTTGCCGCCGAGTCTTATGTGACTGCTATCCTCGGTATAAGGCATCGCTGAGCCTTCATATATGACGTACGCATTACATAACGGCGTGCTGCTTTGTCGGCAGCGCGCCGTTTTGCTATGATAGCCCGCGGCGTGTTACGAATCTAATAATACGTAACACTGGCAAGGTGATTCAAGCGGCGTTGCAATTCTGTGCGCCGACAACCGGGAGGCGTATATGCACATTCCAGATAATTATCTGTCTCCGCAGACCGATGCCGTCATAGCGGTGGCGATGGTGCCCGTTTGGGTCCACTGCATCAAGAAGGTGCGTGCCACGCTCGATCGCGAGCACATGGCTTTCCTGGGTATTTGCGCCGCATTCTCCTTTTTGCTCATGATGTTCAACGTGCCGCTGCCCGGCGGCACCACGGGTCACGCCGTCGGCGGCGCGCTCATCGCGCTGCTGCTGGGCCCGGAGGCCGCGGCCATTGCGGTTTCGGTCGCATTGGCGCTGCAAGCGCTGCTGTTTGGCGACGGCGGCATCCTGTCCTTTGGCGCCAACTGCTTTAACATGGCCTTTGTGCTGCCGTTTGTTGCCGCTATCGTATTTCGTGCGCTCAACGGCCGCCTGCACGACAAGAGCTGGGGTATTTCGGTTTCTGCTATCGTGAGCGGCTGGGTTGGCTTGTGCGTGGCTGCCCTGTGCGCTGCCATCGAGTTTGGCATTCAGCCGATGCTCTTCACCAACGCCTCGGGTGCCCCACTGTACTGCCCCTTCCCGCTGTCTGTGGCCATTCCGGCCATGTTGATTCCGCATATGCTGGTAGCCGGTGTGGTCGAGGGCGTGGCGACCGCTGCTATCTACGGTTTTATCAAGAAGACGGCGCCGAGCATTATCGTCGGCCCCGAGGCTTCCGACGGCCTGCTGGAGACCGAGGGCGCAACCGCCAAGAAGACCTCGCTGGTCCCCACGCTCATCCTGGTCGCCGTGCTTGTCGTGGCCACGCCGCTGGGCCTGCTGGCCACGGGTGACGCCTGGGGTGAGTGGGACGCTGAGGGCGCCGCGACCGCTGTTCAGGAGGCTGGTGACGACAGTCTGCAGGCTTCGGTCGGCCTCGACACCCCGACCTTTGCCGATGCGCTGCCCACGGGCGATTATCTGCAGGCCTATTCCGAGGAGCAGGGCCTTGGCTTTGCCGGCCAGGCTGCCATGTATATCCTCTCGGGCGTGATTGGCGTGGCGGTGCTCACCATCGCATTCCGTCTGATCTCGCTGACGGTTAAGGAAAGCGGAGCCCATGGCAATAGCCGAGCTGCCTAGCTGGCTTGCGGCCGAGGAGCGATACGAGCCCGCGGGGGCTCGGCATCGTGTGATGCAAAAGAACGTCCTGCACCTGGCGAGCCTGCTTGAGCGGGTTCGCCTGGGTGGAGGCGCACACGAGGGCGGGTCGATGGTCGACCGCGCCCTTTCTTGCGTTTCGGCTCCGGTGCGTCTGGTGGGGATGTTCGCTTGCGTCCTGTGCGTGTGTCTGACGCAGAGCCCGCTGTACCTCATGTTGATGGCGGCTATCGCGCTGGTGCTCGTTGCCGTGCGCCCTGTACGCGGGCTGCGCGCGACCTTTGTGCCGGCGTTGGCTGCCGCGGGGTTTGCCGTGGTTCTGGCGCTGCCTGCCCTGCTGCTGGGCGCTTCCGCTACGGGCGCCATGCTCAAAATTGCGCTCAAGACGTTCATTAACGTGTCGCTCGTGCTGGGCGTTTCGTGGACCCTCACGTGGAGCCGCATGTCGGCGGCGCTCAAGACGCTACATCTGCCCGACGAGGTCATCTTTACGTTTGATATGGCGCTCAAGCACATCGAGGTGCTGGGTCGCACGGCGCACAATCTGTGCGAATCGGTCATGCTGCGCAGCGTTGGCCGTGCGCCTGAGGGATTTTCGCGTGCCGATTCGATCGCGGGTATCATGGGCATGACCTTTATCAAGGCGATGGAATGCAGCCGCGCGATGGACGAGGCTATGCTTTGCCGCGGCTTTGCCGGTGCGTATCCGGCGCCCGCGCGCGCCGGGTTTGGCTGGCGCGATGCCGTTTACGCAGCCGTTGTGGTTCTGCTTGCCGTGTTGTGCGCAGTGCTGTAGCGCGGGCGGTCGAGCCGTCGATGTGGATAGGGAAGGGCGACGTTTTGGCAAACGATACGAATGGCGCGATGGGCGCGAGCGGTGCTGCCGGCGCCGAGACCACGCCGCTCATCGAGTTTCGCGACGTGGTGTTTTCCTATGCGGGTCATACGGTGGTCGACGGCGTTTCGCTGCAGGTGGATCGTGGTGAACTCGTTGCTCTGCTTGGTCCTAACGGTTGTGGCAAGACGACGATCATGCGCCTTATCAACGGCCTTGAGCTCGCGGATGCCGGCGCATACCTGTTTGGCGGACGCGTGGTCGATGCGGCGTATCTGAAGGATTCTGCTGCTGCTCAGAAGTTCCACCAGCGCGTGGGCTTCGTATTCCAAAACGCCGACGCCCAGCTGTTCTGCGCTACGGTGGGCGAGGAAGTTGCTTTTGGTCCCGCGCAGATGGGGCTGCCGGCAGACGAGCTCGAGCGTCGCGTGCGCGATGCCATGGAACTGTTTCAAGTTGCCGACCTGGTCGATGCCTCGCCCTATCAGCTCTCGGGCGGGCAAAAGAAGCGTGTAGCGCTGGCGGCAGTCGTATCGATGAACCCCGATATCCTAGTGCTCGATGAGCCCACCAATGGGCTCGACGAGGATTCATGCGACATTGTGGTCAACTTCTTGCTGGCCTACGTCGCGGCGGGTAAGACGGTCTTGATGAGCACGCATCACCAGGATTTGGTGCGACGCCTGGGTGCCCGTGCAATCTATATTGATCGATATCACCATGTGGTCGAGGCACCTTCGCCGTCGTATGGAACCGAAAGCGGTGCTACGGACTAGTTGCTGCGTAGAGCGTGCGTAGCCGTCCGCGCGGCTTTGCCGTGATGGTATAGTTATCCAGGTTTTTTATGGGGGTGGCTATGCCAAGCTGGAACATTCATATCGCTCAGACGGAGCGTTTGCTGGAACGCACTGGTGCGCTTGCCAATAGCGTGCGCGACCGCAATGCCTTTTTGTTTGGCTGCGTGGTTCCGGATATCTTCGTGGGCTATATGGTCCCTGGCATCGCGGATCCCATTCCGTACCGCATTACGCACTTTGCAAAGCCCGAGCCTATCCCTAAGCCTCGTGAGCATGAGTTCTGGGATACCTATGTGGCACCGTTGCTTAAAAGTTCGCCCACCGGTGCGCCAGCCGCGGCGACCTCGATTATCGAGGAGCGCGAGCGACTGAATCGCGTGCACTATCCCCAGCGCTACAGGGATGCCGAGCCGGTTGTCGGTCCCGGCGCTCGTGAGTTCTCGCTTGCGTCCGAGGACGTGGCGCAGTCGTTGCTCGATTTGACACTGGGTGTCTGGTCGCATCTGGTGGCCGATACCGTATGGAATACGCGCGTGAATCAGTACCTGGAGGCGCACGGCGGCAAGCCGTGCGAGGAGTTCCGCATTAAAAAGCAAGGCGACTTTGACTGGTTTGGCAAGACGCTCGGCATTGTTTCGATTCCGCGCGCGACCGATCGCCTGTATACTGCGGCGACGCGTTTTGGGCAGTATCCCATCCATAAGGAGTATGTGCTCAAGACCATCGGCGTTATGCACGAGATCGTGCGCGAAAACCCCGGTGAGCCCGACCATCCGCCATACCGCCTGCTGACCGAGGAGTTCTTCGACGCGACGTTTACCGAGGTGATCGAGCTGACCGAGGCGGGCTTTGCGGCTCGCGTTGCCGCTTCTGACGTCCCCGCAGTCCCTCTGATCGCTAGCTGCTAGCCGGCCGGCTTGACGGCGAACAGTTCATCCCAATTGACCAACAACTCCCGTCGCAGGGCGTCTTCGGTGGAGCGTTCCTGATCGGTCTTTGGGATGTAGGGGAGCCCCGCCTTTTTATGGATGAGTTCGGCGATGTTGTTAAAGCTCTTCGTGTCTTTGATTTGCTCATAGGTTATCTGGATAACGTCATAGCCCATGCTTGTGAGGGCGGTGGTGCGCTCGGCATCGGAGAGGCTCGCGGCTTCGCCATCGTGGGCGGAGCGGCCTTGGCATTCCAAGATGACGCCCATGCTGTCGGTGTTGCTCTCGATGAGGATATCGGCGTAGCAGCAGGTTTTGTCATACAGCGAGCGTGCGGCGTCGCTGAGTGGGATGCGCACGTTGATTGCGATGTTGATGCCCATGCCGCCCTCGTCGCGGGGGAGCGAGACAAGCATGGAGGTCTGTACTTCGAAGGGCGAGGCGGTCTGCCCCGTCATGTGCTCGGCCGCCCAGCGCAGTTGTTTGACGCCGCGCAGGCCTGCGGCCTGCTTGGCGAACGCGGCGATATCCGCCGCGGTAAGAAGCGGCGTGCGCTTCCACAAGTTGGTGTCATTGCCCTTGGTGTCGTTAACTCGCTCCCAGCCGCAGTTGGGTGGAATGAGCTTAAGCGAAATTGCTTCATCGAGTTGTTGTTGCGTTCGCTCGCAGGGCTTAAACACTGCAAAGGAGCCGCACATCTCGTAGCAAGCCATGAGTAACTGGTTGCGTGAGGCCTGTGTGGCAAGGCTGAGCAGCGTAAACTCCGGTGAAGTGACATCAAACCCATGCTCAGTCTGCCTAAACGACCCTGGAGGCGGCTCTTGGGTCAGGAGGTGCGATTTAAACAGGCTTCGCGACCCGGATTGTGCCCGAGTGAATACAAGCCTGTGAAGCGGTGCGTGAAGCAGGTCTTTTACAACTGCATGACTTCCGAGGCCGCAACATCTGCGATCCATATTGCCAAGGCTAATGGCGGGGTAAAGGCCTAATACCTGCGGCGGGATACGGTGATAGTAAAAAGCGGATTGACCGCATAGCGTCAGGTCCATGACGTCCTCCTGGTCGAAATATGCTTTTGGACCGTGCGATACCAGCGTCAATTCGGAAGTATGCGGCAAAATCTGAACTCTATGAGCAGACCTGGCTTTTGAGGCTAGTTTATCAGGCATTTTGTTGCGAAAAAACGGGGTGTGCTCGGAGGTCTCAGAATTTGCCGCATACTCCGAAAACCAGGTCGATCTGACTCTTGCTAAAACGATTTAGCAGCGTCGGTTAAGGTGTGGGTTTGCCACCGGGCGAACACTTTTAGCGCTTGGGACTTTATTTTTTGGGCCTCGAAGGGTGGATTTCGCGCTTTTGGTAAAGAAATGAGTGCGCGTTTTGCCGTGCGACGGCATTGGCACAGAAAAAGGGCCCGGAAGGCAATGCCTTCCGGGCCCTTTGCAATGCAAATTTGCTTGCAAGTACGATTTAGCGCACCTGAGCGACGTAAGCGACGTTGGTCGAGGAGACCTTGTCCTCGAGCTGGACGCTCATACGGGGATCGCCGGCGGTAGCGACGGTCAAATCGCCAGTCTTGACGTAGCCGAGCTCCTTAGCGGTCTCGATCGCCTTGACGATCGTGCCGTTGACGGTGCCCTGGGTAATCTCGGCTTGGTGCGGGATAACGCCCCAGTACATGATCATCTGCTGGACGGCCCACTCGTGGCGGGAGAACGCGCAAATCGGCATGTTGGGACGGAAGTGCGAGATCAGGCGAGCGGTACGACCGGTGGTCGTCGGCACGGTGATGCACTTGGCGCCAACGGTGGTAGCCATGTTCACAGCGGACATACCCACAACGTTGTTGACGACGCGGGTGCCGTGAGCATCGGCCGGAACCTCGAGCGGAGCGTGAGCCGGGAGGTACTTCTCGGTTTCGAGAGCAATGCTGGCCTGCATCTTGACGGCCTCAACCGGGTACTTACCGGCAGCGGACTCGCCGGACAGCATGACGGCGTCGGTGCCGTCGTAAATGGCGTTAGCAACGTCGGCAACCTCGGCGCGCGTCGGGCGCGGGTTCTGCTGCATGGAGTCGAGCATCTGCGTAGCGGTGATAACGGGCTTGTAGGCCGCGTTGCACTTGGCGATGATCTCCTTCTGGATGTGCGGAACGAGCTCGGGCTTGATCTCGATGCCCAGGTCGCCACGGGCGACCATGATGCCGTCGGAAGCCTCGAGGATCTCGTCGAAGTTCTCGACGCCCAGGGCGCACTCGATCTTCGGGAAGATCGTCACGTGCTCGCCACCGTTCTCGCGGCAAAGCTCGCGGATGCCGCGGACGGACTCGCCGTCACGGATGAAGGAAGCGGCGATGTAGTCGATGTTCTCGGTCAGGCCAAAGAGGATGTCCTGACGATCGCGCTCGGTGATAGCAGGCAGCGAGATGTTGACGTTGGGCATGTTGACGCCCTTGCGCTCGCCGATCAGGCCGTCGTTCTTAACGACGCAGGTCATGTCCTGGCCGTCGACGGACTCGACCTCGAGGGCGACCAGACCGTCATCGATCAGGATAAGGGAGCCCTTCTCGACCTCGGAGGGCAGAGCCAGGTAGTCGAGGGAGATGTGCTCAGAGGTGCCGTGGAAATCCTCGGACGTGGGCTGAGCGGTGACGACGATCTTGTCGCCGGTCTTGACGGCGACCTTCTTGCCGTCGACCAGAAGGCCGGTGCGGACCTCGGGGCCCTTGGTGTCGAGCAGGATGCCGACGGGCAGGCCGAGCTCCTTGGAAATACGACGGACGCGCTCGATGCGACCGTGGTGCTCGTCGTAGGATCCGTGCGAGAAGTTAAAACGGGCGACGTTCATGCCCGCCTTGATCATCTCGCGGATGGTCTCGTCGCTATCGCAGGCGGGACCCATGGTGCATACAATCTTGGTGCGCTTGTACATTCAGACCTCCATCTGACATCGTCTTGCGCTGATAGATAAACCATAAGAAATAAAACTGAGATGATTATAACGAAATGGCGACCGAATACCCCAAAAAATCGACCGTATGCCGAATTAGAAGTTCATTTTTGCGAAAAAACGGTATATGAAAAATCTTTACCAACCGTTCTGACCGCTGCTATCTGGGCGATATTTCAGTTTGACGATGTGCCGAAGAAAAACCGTTTTATCAATATTGAGCATCACACGGTCTGCATCGTTGCACTCGAGCCGTGTTTCCAATTGGAATGTTTTGGCTAGACGCGCTGCTTTGGGGTACCATAGCTCCACTATCAACTGCCGCTCAGCACGGCAGCCTTGATGAGCCCTTGCCCTTCTCCTGGGAATTATGATCGGGCATCAATCTGCTGAGTGGCCCGAATCCCAGGAGGGGACTCTATATGCAAAAGGAATACCTGTCCGCTGCGGCGGAGGTGCTCAGCGACCAAGGTGTCGATGAGAACCTCGGCCTGAGCAACGACGAGGCGTCGTCGCGCCTCGCCAAGACAGGCCCTAACAAGCTCGAGGAAGCCGAGAAGACCCCGTTGTGGAAGCGCTTCTTTGAGCAGATGGCCGACCCCATGGTCATCATGCTGATCGTTGCCGCCGTCATCAGCGCGCTCACGGGCATGGTCAAGGGCGAGGCGGACTTTGCCGATGTCGCCATCATCATGTTCGTCGTTATCGTCAACTCGGTGCTGGGCGTGGTCCAGGAGGCTAAAAGCGAGGAGGCCCTCGAGGCCCTGCAGGAGATGAGCGCGGCGCAGTCCAAGGTGCTGCGCGACGGCAAGCTCGTGCACCTGCCGAGCGCCGAGCTCGTGCCCGGTGACGTGATCATGCTCGAGGCGGGCGACTCCGTCCCGGCCGACTGCCGCGTGCTCGAGAGCGCCACGATGAAGATCGAGGAGGCCGCCCTTACCGGCGAGTCTGTGCCCGTCGAGAAGCATGCCAACGTCATTGAGCTCGCCGCCGGCACCGACGACGTGCCGCTCGGCGACCGCAAGAACATGTGCTACATGGGTTCCACCGTGGTATACGGCCGCGGTCGCGCCGTCGTGGTCGGCACCGGTATGAACACCGAGATGGGCAAGATTGCCGGCGCCCTGGCCGAGGCCAAGGAAGAGCTCACGCCGCTGCAGGTGAAGCTCGCCGAGCTCAGCCGCATCCTCACCATCATGGTTATCGTCATCTGCGTCGTCATCTTTGGCGTTGACATCATCCGCCACGGCGTGGGCAACGTTCTCACCGACCCGACCGCGCTGCTCGACACCTTTATGGTCGCTGTCTCGCTTGCCGTCGCCGCCATCCCCGAGGGCCTGGTTGCCGTCGTGACCATCGTGCTGTCGCTTGGCGTGACCAAGATGGCCAAGCGCCAGGCGATTATCCGCAAGCTCTCTGCCGTCGAGACCCTTGGCTGCACGCAGACCATCTGCTCGGACAAGACCGGTACCCTTACCCAAAACAAGATGACCGTCGTCAAGCACGAGCTCGCTGCGCCTAAGGAGAAGTTCCTGGCCGGCATGGCTCTGTGTTCCGATGCCCAGTGGGACGAGGAGCTGGGCGAGGCCGTGGGTGAGCCGACTGAGTGCGCGCTCGTCAACGATGCCGGCAAGGCTGGTCTCACTGGCCTGACTGCCGAGCACCCGCGCGTGGGTGAGGCCCCGTTCGACTCGGGCCGCAAGATGATGTCCGTGGTCGTCGAGACCCTGGACGGCGAGTATGAGCAGTACACCAAGGGCGCGCCCGACGTGGTGATCGGCCTGTGCACCCATATCTACGACGGCGACAAGGTCGTCCCCCTGACCGAGGAGCGTCGCACCGAGCTCGTGGCCGCCAACAAGGCCATGGCCGACGAGGCCCTGCGCGTGCTGGCGCTGGCAAGCCGCACCTACACCGAGGTCCCGGCCGACTGCAGCCCCGCCGCGCTCGAGCACGACCTGGTCTTCTGCGGCCTGTCCGGCATGATTGACCCGGTTCGCCCCGAGGTCGCCGACGCCATCCTCGAGGCGCACGACGCCGGTATCCGCACCGTCATGATTACGGGCGACCACATCGACACCGCCGTGGCCATCGCCAAGCAGCTGGGTATCGTCACCGATCGCAGCCAGGCCATCACAGGCGCCGACCTCGACCGCATGAGCGACGAGGAACTCGACGCGCACATCGAGGACTACGGCGTGTACGCCCGCGTTCAGCCCGAGCACAAGACCCGCATCGTCGAGGCTTGGAAGTCGCGCGACCAGATCGTGGCCATGACGGGCGACGGCGTCAACGACGCCCCGTCCATCAAGCGTGCCGACATCGGCGTGGGCATGGGCATCACCGGTACCGACGTCACCAAGAACGTCGCCGACATGGTGCTTGCCGATGACAACTTCGCTACCATCATCGGTGCCTGCGAAGAGGGCCGTCGCATCTACGACAACATCCGCAAGGTCATCCAGTTCCTGCTTTCGGCCAACCTTGCCGAGGTCTTCTCGGTGTTTATCGCCACGCTCATCGGCTTTACCATCTTTCAGCCGGTGCAGCTGCTGTGGGTGAACCTGGTCACCGACTGCTTCCCCGCGCTCGCGCTGGGCATGGAGGATGCCGAGGGCGACATCATGAAGCGCAAGCCGCGCAACGCCAAGGACGGCGTCTTTGCCGGTCACATGGGCCTGGACTGCGTGGTCCAGGGCCTGATCATCACCGTGCTGGTGCTGGCGAGCTTCTTTGTGGGCGTGTACTTTGACATGGGCTACATCCACATCGCCGATATGATCGCCGGCAATGCCGACGAGGAAGGCGTGATGATGGCGTTCATCACGCTCAACATGGTCGAGATTTTCCACTGCTTCAATATGCGCAGCCGTCGTGCGTCGCTGTTTAGCATGAAGAAGCAGAACAAGTGGCTGTGGGCTTCGGCCGCGCTGGCGCTGGTACTGACGGTTATCGTGACCGTTCAGCCGACGCTTGCCGAGATGTTCTTTGGCCCTGTGACGCTTGAGCTCAAGGGCGTTCTTGCCGCGCTGGGCCTGGCCTTCCTGATCATCCCGCTGATGGAGATCTACAAGGCGATCATGCGCGCGGTCGAGAAGGAGTAGGTCGAAAGGCCATCCCTCCCACCGGCCCGACCGCCTGCGGGGTTTCTTCTTCGCTGGTCCTCGCGCTTCGCGCTGCGGGATCGCTCAGAAGAAACCCCTCTCGGCGGTCGGGCCTTCGGACAACCTCTCGGGACCGTAAGCTGAGGGAAAGTTTGTGAGCTGGTCGGGCTTTGCCCGGCCAGCTCTTTTTGATTTAAAATACCTGCTCAGTTGTGATTTTGGGTGCTGGGAGGCGTTTGTGGCTAAGGCTAAGGCTAAGGCGAAGAAAAAGACGACGGGGGCGCGGGCTAAGCGCGATCGTCGTCGGAAACTCGCGACCGAAGCGCCCGTGTCTGCCGAGGAGTTGTTGGCGAGCGTACCGGGGCTCGATGCGCTGCAGGACGTTCCGGCGTTTGATGACCTGCCGGTCGATGAAGCCCAGCAGACTGCCTTTGATGATTTCTGCGCACATGCCGAGGAGCCCGAGCAGATGCAGCTCGGTGCCGTGGTACGCCTGGACCGTGGGTTTCCGCTGGTGGCGACTGCCGACGACACCTTTCGCGCCGAGCATGCCGTGGGGTTTGCCAAGTCGCGTGGCGAGGATGAGGTTCTGCTGCCCGCCGTGGGCGACCGAGTGGCGGTGCGCCGTGCGCCCGGGCACGACATGGGCGTGATCGAGTGCGTGCTGCCTCGCCGCACGAGTTTTGAGCGTTGGCGTGGACGCGCTCGCGGCGAACGTCAGGTGCTTTGCTCCAACGTGGATAGCGTTCTGATCGTGCAGGCGCTTGGCGCCGGCGAGGTGTTGCTCGACCGCGTGGCACGCTCGCTGGTGCTGGCACTCGACTGCGATGCCGAGCCGGTGGTGGTACTCACCAAGGCCGACCGATGCGACGCCGATGAGCTTGCACGCGACCTGGATCGCGTGCGCCGCTTGGTGGGTCCAGACGTGCACGTAATCGTGACGTCCTCTGCCGAGGGCCGTGGTTTGGATGAGGTGCGCGCCTGCGTGCCCGCCGGGAGCTGCGCCATGATCTTGGGTGAATCGGGTGCTGGCAAGTCGACGCTGCTCAACGCGCTGCTGGGTCACGATACATTGGCGACCGGCGGCGTGCGCGAGCGCGATGACCAGGGCCGCCATACCACCGTCGCGCGCGTGATGGTGGCGCTTCCGGGTGATGCCGGCGTTATTGCCGACGCCCCGGGCCTGCGCAGTCTGCCGCTCGTAGGGCATGAGCGGGGTTTGGCACGCGCGTTTCCCGAGATCGTCGAGGCGTCGCGTGCGTGCCGATTTGGCGACTGCACGCATACTCACGAACCGGGCTGCGCCGTTCGCGAGGCCGAGGACGCCGGGCAGATTGACAGCCTGCGCCTGGAAACGTTCCAAAACTTGGCGTCATCCATGCGCGTGAGCGCTCAAATGCTCGATCCCGATGTTCATCTGTAATTGATTTTTCCTATGACAGCCGTCTCCCAACTGTTCAGGAGACGGCTTTTTTGCTGCGGAAAAGCCTCGAAACATGCAGTTTGTTGACGTGCTGACCAAAACCTTGCCACGAGCTTGACGGGCTGGTCAGCTTTTGGTCAGCGATTGGTTTGACATCGAAAACCAAGATCACGATTGCGCCGCTTTGCACTCTGACCGCCCAGACAATGGTGGTACGGGCATTCGCCCGGCACTGCCATGAGAGGAGCGGCCGTGAACAAGAGCAAGCGCATCGCCATCAGTCTGGTCGCGGGCGTGCTCGCTGCTCTGCTCTGCATGGTTTACGGCTCGTCGATCCGCTCGCAAGCCGAACAGGTCCAGGCTGAGACCTTGGCCAAGTACGGTGGCGATCGCGTCGAGGTATGCGTCGCGGCGCGCGATATCGATGTGGGCGAGACCCTCGATGAGACCAATGTCATAACCCAGGAATGGCTGACGAGTCTGCTGCCGCGTGACGCGGCGACCGAGCTGCGCCAGGTGCGCGGCGACGTGACGACTTCGCGTATTCCCAAAAACGCCGTGATCTGCAATGTCTACACCAAGGCCGAGAGCCACAAGCTCGAGGTGCCTAAGGGCAAGGTCGCCGTTTCGGTGGCGGTCGATGCCGAGCACTCGGTCGGCGGTGCTACGGGCGTGGGCAGCTACGTGGATGTGTATGTGCAAAAAGACGGCGTAACCGATCGACTGTGCGGCGCGCACGTGATCGATACCAGTGAGGATTCCGGTGCCACGCG